>NZ_JBFBVU010000039.1:0-21835 GCF_040689105.1 Meridianimarinicoccus marinus | reverse complement strand
CATCAGCACGTGCTTAAGGCTATCCTTAAGCCTCCTGGCTCAAGCCAAGATGTCCGGGCGAAATGGGGGCCAGTTCAATCACCCCCCGCCCCGTGCGGGGGTTTTTGGTTTTGCGCCCGACCTGCGCGGCAATTTGTATACAACGGCATACAAACTCTTTCCCCGCACCTCCTTATTCGCTATGACACGGACACCGAGACTCAGCATCACCGCAAACGAGGTGCCCCGTGACCAAGATCAAGGTAGACAACCCCATCGTCGAGATGGACGGCGACGAGATGACCCGCATCATCTGGCAATTCATCAAGGACAAGCTGATCCTGCCATATCTGGATCTGGACCTTCTGTACTACGACCTGGGCATCGAAGAGCGTGACCGCACCGACGACCAGATCACCATCGACGCCGCCGAGAAGACCAAGGAGGTGGGCGTCGCCGTCAAATGCGCCACCATCACGCCGGATGAGGCGCGGGTGGAGGAATTCGGGCTCAAGCGCATGTATCGCTCGCCCAACGGCACCATTCGAAACATCATCGGCGGCGTGATCTTCCGCCAGCCGATCATCTGCCGCAACGTGCCGCGTCTGGTGCCGGGCTGGACCCAGCCCATCGTGGTGGGCCGTCATGCCTATGGCGACCAGTATCGCGCCACTGATTTCCGCTTCCCCGGCCCGGGCAAGATCACCCTCAAGTTCGAAGGCGAAGACGGCGAGGTCATCGAACGCGAGGTGTTCGACGCCCCCGGATCGGGCGTGACCATGGCGATGTACAACCTCGACAAGTCGATCTACGACTTCGCACGGGCGTCGTTCAACTATGCGCTGGGGTTGAAATGGCCGCTGTATCTCAGCACCAAGAACACCATCATGAAAGCCTATGATGGCCGATTCAAGGACATCTTCGAGGAGGTCTATGAGACCGAATTCAAGGACAAGTTCGCAGACGCCAAGATCTGGTACGAACACCGGCTGATCGACGACATGGTCGCCTCGGCGCTGAAATGGTCGGGCGGCTATGTCTGGGCCTGCAAGAACTACGATGGCGACGTGCAGTCCGACACCGTGGCGCAGGGCTTTGGCTCGCTCGGGCTGATGACCTCTCAACTGATGACGCCGGACGGCAAGATCGTCGAGGCCGAGGCCGCCCATGGCACGGTCACCCGCCACTACCGGCAGCACCAGCAGGGGCACCAGACTTCGACCAACTCCATCGCCTCGATCTTTGCCTGGACCGGCGGGTTGAAGCATCGCGCCAAGCTGGACAGCAACGCTCCTCTGAAGGCCTTTGCCGAGACGCTGGAGAAGGTGATCGTGGACACCGTGGAGTCGGGCTTCATGACCAAGGATCTGGCGCTGCTGGTGGGCCCCGATCAAGGCTGGCTGACGACCATGGGCTTTCTTGAGAAAATCGATGAAAATCTGAACAAGGCGCTGGCGGGCTAAGCCGCGCAAGACGCCAACTTCGGGCCGGGCCCTGGAAAGGGTCCGGCTCCATTAAGTCAGTCTTGCTGTCCTAGTTTGTCTGCGCTAAGACGAACCCATGCCAGCACCCGTTCCCTTCCCCGATCCCGATCTTGTCCGCCACACGCCGCTTGAGGATCTTCAGGGTCTCAGCGCCGGGGTGCTGCTGTGCAGTCTCGGCATGACCCTGCTGACCCATCTGGGGCTGATCACAGGGCAGACCGCCGGGGTCGCGGTCATTCTGGCCTATCTGACCGGATGGTCCTTCGGCACATGGTTCTTTCTGATCAACCTGCCGTTCTACTGGCTTGCCTGGACCCAGATGGGGCGTGAATTCACGCTGAAATCGATGGTCTGTGTCGCGGCCCTGTCGCTGCTGACCGACTACATGCCAAGGGCTTTCGTGCTGGACAGCCTCAACCCGCTTCTGGGCGCAGTGCTGTTCGGCGTCGTCACCGGGCTGGGGTTGCTGGCGGTGTTCCGCCACAAGGGCAGCCTTGGCGGGTTGGGGGTCGTGGCTCTGCTGATCCAGGACAAGACCGGGTTTCGTGCCGGTCACGTACAGATGGCAGTGGATGCGGTGTTGTTCACTGTCGCCTATTTCTTGTTTCCGGCGTCGGTCGTGGCCTATTCGCTGCTGGGCGCCGTGGTCCTGAACGGAATGATCGCCTTCAACCATCGCCGGGACCGCTATATCGCGCCGTGAACCCCGGCCAACGGCGTCTTTCCGCCGGTCGCCCGCATATATCACCCATAGCGTGCAAATTTCCCGTGAAACGCGAGTTAATTGGCGACGTCTTTCATCTATACGCCCCCCCTGCCGGTCTGGTATCCTGTAAACACGCATCTTGAAGAGCAGTTTTCCCACTTCATCCGCCCCGGAGAAGATCATAGGGAAACTCTCTCACACCTGGGGCTTGAGCATGGAAATTGATGACGCAGACCGCCGGATACTTCGTATCCTGCAGAGCGATTCGAGCCTGCCTCTGGAAGAGATCGGGGCCCGCGCCGGGCTGTCCCGCAATGCATGCTGGCGGCGGATTCGTGCCATGGAGGCTGCGGGCGTGGTGCGCGGGCGGGTGGCGCTGATCGATCCGTCGGCGGTCGGATGCCCGCTGACGGCCTTCATTCACCTGCGCGCACCGCACCCGAGCCCCGATTGGGTCAAGACCCTGGCCGAGGTCACGGCCCCGATGCCCGAGATCCTGAGCGTCTATCGCCTGTCCGGCGACCTGGGGTTCCTGCTGAAAGCGCAGATCGCCGGAATGGCGGCCTATGACAGCCTGTACCAAACCCTGATTTCACGGGTGGACTTGGCCGAGATATCTGCCAGTTTCGTGCTGGAAAATCTCAAGGACAGCACGGCCCTGCCCGTCTAGACCCATGCCCCAGCACATCTACTACCTGCTCGCCGCGATCGTCAGCGAGATCATCGCCACGACCGCGCTGGCCGCATCGGACCAGTTTTCCCGGCTCGTTCCCTCGATCATCGTGGTGGTCGGCTATGCGATTTCGTTCTACATGCTGTCGGTGACCCTGAAGGTGATGCCGGTGGGCATTGTCTATGCCGTCTGGTCCGGGCTGGGGATCATCGGCGTGGCGCTGATCGGGCTGGTGCTTTATGGCCAGAAGCTGGATCTGGCGGCGGTGGCGGGCATGATCCTGATCGTCTCGGGCGTGCTGGTGATCAACCTGTTCTCGTCGTCCTCGGGCCACTAGACGCCCGGTTTCCGGCCTGTTTCACGGGATTCCTCTGGCCTTTATGCTGCACTCGCAGTAAGGCGCGTCCAACTTATCCCTTCAAGGCTGACGATCATGGACCTGCGGAATATCGCAATCATTGCCCACGTGGACCACGGCAAGACCACGCTGGTGGACGAACTGCTCAAGCAATCCGGCTCATTCCGCGAAAACCAGGCCGTGGCCGAACGCGCCATGGACAGCAACGATCTTGAGCGGGAGCGCGGCATCACCATTCTCGCCAAGGCGACATCGGTGGAATGGAAGGGCAAGCGCGTCAACATCGTCGACACCCCCGGCCACGCCGATTTCGGCGGCGAGGTCGAGCGTATCCTGAGCATGGTCGACGGCGTTGTCCTGCTGGTGGATGCTGCCGAAGGCCCGATGCCGCAGACCAAGTTCGTGACCTCGAAGGCGCTGGCGCTTGGTCTGCGTCCCATCGTGGTGCTGAACAAGGTCGACAAGCCCGACGCCGAACCCGACCGCGCGCTGGACGAAGTGTTTGACCTGTTCGCCTCGCTCGACGCCGACGACGACCAGCTTGATTTCCCGCATATGTATGCCTCGGGCCGCTCGGGCTGGGCCGATCACCAGCTGGACGGGCCGCGCAAGGATCTGTCGGCGCTGTTCGACCTGATCGTCGACCACGTCCCGGCCCCGCGTCAGCTGGCCCATGTCAGCGAAGACTTCTCGATGCTGGCGACGACCCTGTCGGCCGACCCCTTCCTGGGCCGCCTGCTGACCGGCCGTATCGAAACCGGTACTCTGAAAACCGGCGCCACGGTGAAAGGTTTGTCGCGCCTGGGCGAGCAGATCGACCATTTCCGCGTCTCGAAAATCCTGGCTTTCCGTGGTCTGTCGCAACAGCCTGTGGACGAGGCCCACGCCGGCGACATCGTCTCCATCGCCGGGATGCAGAAGGCCACCGTGGCCGACACCATCTGCGCACTGGCCGTCGACGATCCGATCCCCGCCCAGCCCATCGATCCGCCCACCATCTCGGTCACCTTCGGCATCAACGACAGCCCGCTGGCGGGCCGTGACGGCAAGAAGGTGCAAAGCCGCGTCATCCGCGACCGTCTGATGAAAGAAGCCGAAAGCAACGTCGCCATCCAGGTCAAGGACACACCGGGCGGTGAGGCCTTCGAGGTGGCCGGTCGCGGCGAACTTCAGATGGGCGTGCTGATCGAGAACATGCGCCGCGAAGGCTTCGAGCTGTCGATCTCGCGCCCGCAGGTGCTGTTTCGTGAGCTCAACGGCGAGCGCGTCGAACCGATCGAGGAAGTCACCATCGACGTGGATGATGAATATTCCGGCGCGGTCATCGAAAAGCTGACCGGCGTGCGCAAGGGCGAACTGGCCGAGATGCGCCAGAACGCCGGCAAGACCCGGATCATCGCCCATGTGCCGTCGCGTGGCCTGATCGGCTATCACGGCGAGTTTCTGACCGACACCCGTGGCACCGGCGTACTGAACCGCGTGTTCCACGAATGGGCGCCGCACAAGGGCCCGATTCCGGGCCGCCGCGCAGGCGTGCTGATCTCGATGGAAAACGGCACCTCGGTGGCCTATGCGCTGTGGAACCTCGAAGAGCGCGGCCGCATGTTCATCGGCGCGCAGGCGCCGGTCTATCAGGGCATGGTCATCGGCGAGCATTCACGCGACAACGACCTGGAAGTGAACCCGCTGAAGGGCAAGAAGCTGACCAACGTGCGCGCGTCGGGCACCGATGACGCAGTGCGCCTGACCCCGCATATCGAGTTCTCGCTGGAAGAGGCCATCGCCTATATCGACGATGACGAGTTGGTCGAGGTCACGCCGAACGCCATCCGCCTGCGCAAGCGGTTTCTGGACCCACACGAGCGCAAGCGGCAAGCCCGCGCCGGCAACTGAGACACGAAGGGAAGGCATCGCGCCTTCCCTTTTTTCTTGCCACGGGGATGCGGTTCAGACCGCCGCGCGACGACGCCAGCCCAGCAGGCCAAGTGCCCCAAGTGCTGCACCAAGCACCGGCAATGCCGCCGGCAACGGGACCGCCTGTGTGGACGCAAAGGCCGTAAAATCGACATTGGTGTCGGTCCCAATGCGCACTGTCTGGGTCATCGAGTATGTACTGGACGGTATGATCACGGCAGGATTTCCTGCCGAGGCGAAAGCGACGTTCACGCGACCCACATCGAAAAAGTCAGACGACGTCGCCGATACGGTGCCAACAACCTGTTGCGTGTCGAACAGAAAATTGGAGTTGGAGATCCATGACGTCCAATTCACGTCCGAGATCTTGTTGCCGGTATCGGGGGTCGCTGCATACCCAAAGAGCGTTGCTTGCGTTGTGTCAAAGTGGTGGAGAATTCTGAAAAAATTGATGTCGGACACCCGTGCGACCAGCTCGGCATCTGTCCCTGCGGAACTTGTTCCCTGAAACGAAAAACTCAGGTGCGCGCCGCGACCCTTGCCTGGCCTGGTTCTCTTTGCGCTGATCTGCGAAATCTGAAACCCGCCCACCGAGAGCGCGCCCGGACAGGTGGTACATGTGGATGAGAACTGAAAGTTCCGGTCCTTGCCGTTCTGATCTGTGACGTCACCATCGGTGAGCATCACCAAGGATGTCGGGTTGCCCGCCTCGTAGAACTCCAGACTCAGCGACACAGCGGGACCAGCGCTGACCATCACAAGAAGGCTCGCCGCTGCAAGCCCGATCCGCCCCTTCAATCGATCAATGTCCATTGGAAATCTCCTCCCGGTTCTTACCGGACCGCAGGCGATGAGCACCCGCCTTACCCAAGGTAAAGCAAAAGCAGGAACAAAAAAACATGTTCCGTCGTTGTGGAAATCAAACCGAAAATCGAACTTCTGTGGTTCGAGGTCTTCCGACCACCGACGACCGCCAAAGAGACGCGCAAGGGCCAGAGCGTCACGCTTTCGCGCCCCTGGGACGCACATCGTGGCCTGCTGTGCGGGTTACAGCGCCCCGGTCTTGACGATCTCAAGCAGTGCAGACAACACCGCATTGGCCGCCACCGAGGCCAGGATCATCCCCATCACCCGGCTGACCACCGCACTTCCCGAGATGCCGATCAGCCGGATGATCGGATCGGCCAGACGCATGCAGACATAGGCGATGGCGACGATCAGCAGCATGACCCCGGCAGTAATGGTCTGATCCGCGACCGAAAACCGATGGTTGTCGGTCAGGATCACGATGGCCAGCATTGCGCCGGGCGAGGCCAGCGAGGGCACCGCCAGGGGAAATACCGCCGGTGACGGGCGTTCAGACGCGATCTCATCCTCCAGATCAACGGATTTGCGATCGGTTTCCGGTTTGGATTCCCCAAAGATCATGGTCAACGCGAACAAGAACAGGACAATGCCGCCCGCCACCTGAAAGGACAGCAGGCCGATGCCCAGGGCGTCGATCAGCAGTTGCCCGAAGATCAGGAAGAACATCAGGATCGCAGCACTGACCAGACAGGCCACCAGAGCGGTCTTGCGACGCTGCACGGCAGTCAGGGCTGAGGTCACGGCGATGAACACCGGGATCGTGCCGATGGGATCAATGACCACCCACAGCGTGATGAACTCTTCAAGGAGGGTTTCGAACATGGCGCGCCGTTTATTCCTGATCCAAGGGATCTGCGATCAATGACCGGTCAGAGCAAGATGCGTCAACCGCCTATCCAGACGGACGCGCGGCCTTTTCGGCTACCCCGGAGGTCCCCATCCGGCCCTCCAGCACCTTCAGCACATCGGCCAGCGCCACATCGCGGGCGGCCAGCATGACCAGCAGATGATACAGCACATCCGCCGCTTCGCTGGTCAGCGCCGGCTTGTCATCCTTCACCGCTTCGATGATCGCTTCGATAGCTTCCTCGCCGAACTTCTCGGCGCATTTTTCCGGCCCCTTGGCGAACAGCCGGGCCGTCCATGAGCTGTCGGGATCGGCGTCGCGGCGGGCCAGGATGGTTTCGAACAGACGGTCCAGCGTGTGCATCACTCAAAGCCTCACAGGGATTCCGGCCTGCGCCATATGCGCCTTGGCCTCGCCAATGGTGTAGTCGCCGAAGTGGAAGATCGAGGCCGCCAGCACCGCGCTCGCCCCGCCCTCGGTCACCCCTTCGACCAGATGATCCAGCGTGCCGACACCGCCCGAGGCGATGACCGGCACATGAACCGCGTCCGAGATCGCCCGCGTCAGCGGCAGGTTGAACCCGGCCCGCGTGCCATCCCGATCCATCGAGGTCAGCAGGATCTCGCCCGCGCCCTTCTCGACCACCGTGCGCGCGAATTCCACAGCATCGATGCCCGTGGGCTTGCGGCCGCCGTGCGTAAAGATCTCCCACCGCCCTGGCTCCACGGTCTTGGCATCGATGGCCACCACGATGCACTGGCTGCCGAACCGGTCGGCGGCCTCGGTCACCACGTCGGGATTGGCGACGGCCGCCGAGTTGAAACTGACCTTGTCCGCCCCCGCCAGCAGCAGTTTGCGCACGTCCTCATGGGTCCGCACGCCGCCGCCGATGGTCAGAGGCATGAAGCAATGCTCGGCGGTGCGGGTGGCCAGATCGTACATGGTCCCGCGGTTCTCATGGGTGGCGTTGATGTCGAGGAAACACAGCTCATCCGCGCCCGCCGCATCATAGGCCTTGGCCGCTTCGACCGGATCGCCTGCGTCGATCAGATCGACGAAATTGACCCCCTTCACCACGCGACCGTCCTTGACGTCCAGGCAGGGGATGATCCGGGTTTTCAGCATGGGGGCATCCTGTGTTCGTGTTGCGCCGGTGATACGCAGCCGCCTGCCAAAAGAAAAGAGCCGGAGGGCCGCCGCTTTGTCGCGAAACCGATGGTTTTGCCCTTGCCCCTGCCCCGCAATTCCCGATAGACCCGTCTGCGGAGACGTGGCCGAGTGGTCGAAGGCGCTCCCCTGCTAAGGGAGTAGGCCCGGAAGGGTCTCGAGGGTTCGAATCCCTTCGTCTCCGCCACCCCCACCTTTGTCTCAGTTTCATCGAGGTTCACCGAACCACCCAAACCCATAGATTAAAGGGGCTTGGGGCGGATCGACCTTTCGCTGGCTTTCATTCACTTACTGCAGTACGCTTTCGTTGCGTGGTATGAATGGTGGTATGGATGGCGGCGCTAGGCGGCAAGCTGACCAAGAAACTCGTCGAGAATCTCGGGCCAGGTCGGCACGGCGACGGCGCAGGTCTGTATCTGGTGGTAGATCCATCGGGTGCACGACGCTGGATTGTCCGTGTCACCGTCAAAGGACAGAAAAACAAAAAGGGCGCGCCACTTCGCACCGACTTTGGATTAGGTGGTGCCGATGTCGTCTCACTGAACCAAGCACGCGAACGGGCGCTTGAGTATCGGCGCATGGCGAAGGCTGGACTGAACCCCCGCTACAACGCCAATCACGACGTGCCGACCTTCGAAGAACTGGCCGGACAAGTCCACATCGACCGCCTGCCAACTTGGAAGGATGCCAAGCATGGGGCGCAATGGCTGAACACGCTTCGCGACTATGCCTTTCCCAAAATCGGCCGGATACCGGTTGACGCCATCGGGCAACCGGAAGTGTTGATGTGTCTCTCGCCCATCTGGACGGACAAGCACGAAACCGCGCGGCGGTTGGCACAGCGTATCAAGACAGTCCTGGACGTGGCGCGGTCACGGGGTTTCCGACATGGCGAGAACCCGGTGACGGCGGTGAAAGAAGCCGGTGTCCTGCCGAAGGTGAAGGCCAGAGCTGAACACCACGAGGCGATGCCGTGGCGCGACGTACCGGGGTTCTATGCGGAAATAGAGGGACGCAGCGCGACGGCAGCAAAGGCGCTGCAATTCACCATCCTGACCGCCTGCCGAACATCCGAAGTGCTGGGCATGACATGGGAAGAAGTGGACGAGGACGCGCGTCTCTGGACAATCCCTGCGGCGCGGATGCAAGGCGGCGTGCAACATCGGGTGCCACTTACAGACGAGATGATGCGCATCCTGGAAACGGTGAAGCCGCTAGCATCCTCCTACGTCTTCGAGGGCCAGAAGCGACAACGACCATTGTCCAACATGTCGATGCTGATGCTGCTGCGGCGCATGGGGCGTGGTGACTATACCGTGCATGGTTTCCGATCCAGTTTTCGGGACTGGACAGCAGAGGCCGCTGGCGCACGGCGCGAGGTGGCCGAGGCGGCGCTGGCGCATCAGGTCGGTTCCGATGTGGAGCGGGCCTACGCGCGTTCGGACTTGTTGGAGAGGCGGCGAGAATTGATGGAAAAGTGGAATTTAGTCTGCGTTGATACCGCCGTTCAGAGAATGGGCTTTTGATAGGATGTCCAATCAATACTCACTGCAAGCACGAGCGGATTTACTGCAAGAACGTGTGGATGTCGCCAAGCAGCGTGCCACAAATGGACTAACCCGTGACCTGGCGATGTTCGTACTTGAAGACACGCATTTCCTAGACTTAGCAAACGTCGGGTCCAAAAATATCGAAGAGGAATTTATTTCCTCTAGGAAGGAAATGGTTCTGCAAGCATTTCGTGAGGAAGGCTTTTACTTCGACTTGGCGAGTGGGAAATTTGGGCAACCGATCCCTGAAGGAGTGGAACCCGGAGAGGCGGGGCTACTTCGCCACTATCTTGAGAAAGCAAAGAAAGACCCCCTCTTCTTTGAGGGAACAATACAAGCTTGCATCGAGTTGCTGCAGGTCGAGGCTTGCTCGCTCGGAAACGTCCTAGGACCGTGGCTGGTTGAAGTAATGAAGGGAAACATAAAGCCAACCAAACCTCGTGGTCCTGACCCACTCAAGAACGTTGCAAGAGACGACACTATTTTTATAGCGGTTCGAACACTTGCGAGTGTTGGCTATAGTCCAACAAGAAATAACGCCAGCGCACCTAACTCAGCATGTGACTACGTCGCGGAAGCGTTGGGCAGATTGGCCGGAATCGGCCTTTCCTACGATGCTGTGGCGAAGATCTATTCAAAGGAAGCGCGAATGGAGGCCAGCCGAGACTGACAAGCGCTCGTAGGAAATATTTGAACAACACTCTTCCTATGACCACAGCAGCGCGCAGGCGTTGAATGCCATCGCAACCAACCCAAAGAAAGGGATTGCCGATGGCAGACATCTTTGACTCAGACCGCGTCTTCTTCCCCGAAGACCCGGAATTGCGCGTCTTGGGCAGCACGGAAAAGCTGGCGCAATGGCGGCACCGCAATCGTGGTCCGGCCTTTATCCGCATCGGGCGGCGCATCGCCTATCACGGCACCGATGGACGCGCTGAAAAAGCACCGGGCCAGGGCCCCACGCCCGTCGCCGAAACTGCGACGATTGCCGCGCGCCAATTCAAGGCGCGTGGTTTCCTTGTCACTTCGCCGTCACTTATCCGGTCGCCTCATGCTGTGCGGTGACACGGGCCTGATGGGCGCGTTCTCGCTCCGGCCATTGGGTTTTGATCCATTCCAGAACGTCCCGCAGTTCGCCCTCGGAATAGCCATCAGCGAAGCCCGGCATGTTGCTCTCATAGCCGCCGCCGACCACCGCTGCGGTCCCGCGCATGGTTATGTCGAGAAGTACCCGGTCGGGATGGTGCCACGTGTGGCCCGTTTCGTCATGCGGCGGCGCGGGCAGCCTGCCGTCCGGCCCGGGAGAGCGCCAGTCGGGTTGTCCCTCGAGATCGGCACCGTGGCAGGAGGCACAGGCCTCGGCATAGATCGCTTGGCCTCGCGAAAGGTCCGCGACATGGATCGCGCTGGCCTGGTCGCGCGATGTGCCGCTCCAGAAAAATCCGGCTGCGGCAGCCCCTGCAAGCAGAACGGTCCCCGCAAGCCAGGATCGCGTCCTCACAGCTTGATACCCCGCAAGCGCAACGAATTGCCGATGACCGAGACCGACGACAGGCTCATGGCTGCGGCCGCGATCATGGGCGAGAGCAGGACGCCGAAAAACGGAAACAGGATCCCCGCCGCAACGGGCACGCCGGCCGAATTGTAGATGAAGGCGAAGAACAGGTTCTCACGGATGTTGCGCATCGTGGCCTGCGCCAGCACGCGGGCCCGGACGATGCCGCGCAGGTCACCCTTTACAAGCGTTACACCAGCGCTTTCGACGGCGACATCAGCGCCGGTGCCCATGGCGATGCCCACATCTGCGGCGGCCAGCGCGGGCGCATCGTTAACGCCGTCACCCGCCATCGCCACCGATAACCCCTTGTCCTTCAGTTCCGAGATCAGGTCTGCCTTGTCCTCCGGCGACACCCCCGCACGCACGTCGTCGATGCCGAGATCGCGCGCCACCGCTTCCGCTGTGCGCTGGCTGTCGCCCGTCGCCATGACGATCCGCAAGCCGGCGGCATGAAGGTCCATGATCGCCTCGGATGTGGTCTCCTTGATCCGGTCCGAAACTGCCACGATCCCGGCCAGATGTCCGTCGACTGCGAGCAGCATCGCCGTCTTGCCAGCGCCCTGCAGGTTGGCGACCTGGGTCTCCGTTTGGGACGCGTCGACGCCCAGTTCATCCATCAGGCCCGCGTTTCCGAGCGCGACCGAGACGCCGTCGACCGTGCCGCGCACACCTTTGCCGGTGACCGCGTCGAAGTCAGCCGCATCGAGACGAGGGGCACCGCGCTCCTCGGCACCCGACAGGATCGCCTCGGCCAGAGGATGCTCCGAGCCCCGTTCAAGCGCCGCTGCAAGGGCAAGAACGCGGGCCTCGTCATGCTCGCCGAGGGCCACGACATCGGTAAGGCTGGGCCGGCCCTCGGTCAGCGTTCCGGTCTTGTCGACAACAAGAACATCCACCTTCGCAAACCGCTCGAGCGCCTCGGCGTCGCGGATCAGGACGCCCGCCTGCGCGCCGCGGCCAGTGGCAACCATGATCGACATGGGCGTGGCGAGGCCAAGCGCACAGGGGCACGCGATGATGAGCACGCTGACCGCCGCGACGACGGCATAGCCAAGCGCCGGCGACGGCCCGAAAACCAACCAGGAGACGAAAGCCAGTAGGGCAATGCCAATCACCGCAGGCACGAAATACCCAGCCACGCGATCGGCCAGCGCCTGGATCGGCGCGCGCGACCGTTGTGCCTGCGCCACCATGGTCACGATACGGCTGAGCACCGTGTCGCTGCCCACGGCCTCTGCCGTCATCACGAAAGAGCCGGTCTTGTTCAGGGTCCCTCCGGTCACTGCGTCACCTTCCGTCTTCTCCACCGGGACGGGTTCGCCGGTGATCATGCTCTCGTCGACCGACGAGCGTCCTTCTGCGACAGTGCCATCAACGGGCACGGACTCGCCCGGCCGCACGCGCAAGCGATCGCCCGCCTTCACGGCCTCGAGCGACACGTCCTCCTCGCCAGCTCCGGTCACCCGTCGCGCTGTCTTGGGCGCGAGGTCCATCAGGGCCCTTATTGCGTCGCCGGTCCGATCCCGCGCCGTCAACTCCATGACTTGACCGACGAGCACCAGGATCAGGATGACCGCGGAGGCCTCGAAGTAGAGCGGTGGGCCGTGATGCCCCTTCAGTTCGACGGGGAAGAGGCCTGGAAGGAGCAGCGAGACGAGGCTGAACCCGTAGGCCGCGCCGGTGCCAATGGCGATCAGCGTCCACATGTTGAGGTTGCCCGTCACGATGGAGGACCAACCACGCTTGAAGAACGGCTGCGCCACCCAAACAACTACTGGCGTCGCCAGAAGGAATTGCAGCCACCGCACCGTCGTGCCACCGAACCAGTCGGCCCAGGGGAGGCCCATCATGCCACCCATCTCGAGCACCAGCACGGCCAGCGCCAAGGGCGCCCCGATCCAGAGCCGCCGGCGGAAGTCGATCAGTTCGGGGTTCGGGCCTGCATCGGCCGAGGGCATCACGGGCTCGAGCGCCATGCCGCAGATCGGGCAGGTGCCTGGCCCTTCCTGCACGATCTCGGGGTCCATCGGGCAGGTGTAAAGCGTACCCTCCGGCATCGGTTCTGGCACTGGCCGGTTGCCGAGATAATCGTGGGGCGCGGTCTCGAATTTATCGCGGCAGCGCGCGGAGCAGAAGTAGAATCGCTCACCTTCATGCTTGGCCAGATGACGCGCCGTGGCGCGGATCACGGTCATGCCACAGACCGGATCCCCGGCGTCGATATAGGCGTCCGGATCGGCTTCGAACTTCGCACGGCAGCCATCGTGACAGAAATGATAGACGTGTCCGTCGTGCCGGGCGGTCGGTTTGCCCGCGTTCGGGTCCACGGTCATTCCACAGACCGGATCGCGGGTTATCACATCGGCGTCGAGCGCTGTACCGGGCATGAGTTACTCCTTTGACTGGCACTGACGTAGCCCTTCCAGTGACTGGAGGGTCAAGAAGGAATCTGGTATTGACCCTCCAGCAGCTGGAAGCCCTATATGTGACTCCAGAACGGAGGACAGTCCGATGACTTCTATGAATCGCCTTGGTGGATTGGCAATCGCGGGTGCGTTTGGTGCAGCACTCATGTCGTCCTCGGCACAGGCCGACCCGGGCGACGGAAGATACTACGATCATTTCGGCATGATGGGATGGGGGGGCTGGTTCTACGGGCCGGTCATGATGCTTCTGTTCTTCGCGCTTCTCGTCGGTGCGGTGGTCCTCGTGGTGCGCTTGCTCGGTTCGGACACCCTGAGACCTGGCGCGAAGCAGGAAGACCGTGCCCATGCGATCCTGCGAGAGCGGTTCGCAAAGGGAGAGATCACAAAGGAAGAGTTCGAGGCATCGCGGAAGCTTCTGGACGGAGGCGCTTCATGAACATCGGCCAAGTCTCGGACGCCAGCGGGCTCCCCGCCAAGACGATCCGCTACTACGAAGACATCGAACTCGTACGTCCGGCGCGCGGCGCCAATGGCTATCGCGACTTCTCGGAACGTGACGTCCATAAGCTCGCTTTCCTCGCCCGGGCGCGATCGCTCGGCTTCTCGATCGAGGAATGCCGGACGCTCTTGTCTCTCTACGAGGATCGGGACCGGGCCAGCGCCGACGTAAAGCAGGTGGCCACAGAACATCTCGACCGGATCGCGCGGAAGATCGAAGAGCTCGAGGCCATGCGTGGATCACTTCAAACCCTCGTCACGCGGTGTCACGGCGACGACCGCCCCGACTGCCCCATCCTCGACGACCTTGCCGGCGAGAAGACAGCGACTGCATGAACACACGTATAGTCGCATACGGTTTCGCGGGTCTGGCGCTCGCCGGAGCAGTTGGTTGGGCGTTGGTTTCGTCCCAGGGCGATGATGCGAGCGTCATCGACCTCACCTCTCTGACCATGCCGGACCTGACGCAGGAGCAAGAAGGCGGGCGCGCCCTCTTCGAAGCGAATTGCGCTGCCTGCCACGGCGAGAACGCGGTGGGTTCCGACCAAGGGCCACCGCTTGTCCATCGCATCTACGAACCGGGCCATCATGGCGACGTGGCGTTCGTGCTTGCGGCCAAGCAGGGCGTTCGGGCGCATCACTGGCCCTTTGGCAACATGCCGGTCGTCGACAGTGTAAGCGACCAAGACGTTCTGCAGATCACCGCCTATGTCCGCGCGCTTCAGCGCGCGAACGGAATCAATTGAAAGGGAAGACCATGAAATCACGCCTGATTCTCACTATCGCAGCCACCTTGATTGGCGCAGCGGCGCTCGCGCACTCCGAGAAGGAAGGAACAACGCCCGCAAACGGCGCGGAGCTGACCGAGACGCCGGAAATGATCCACATGGTGTTCGACGACCCCATACGCGTAACCATGGCGCGGCTGTTGAATGCGGACGGCGCTGAGATGCCGATGGAGCGTGGCACGGGGCTTGACCCCTCTCTGGAGTTCCATGCCGAACCGGAACCGCTCGCGCCAGGACGCTATACGGTGGAATGGCGTGGGCTGGCTTCAGACGGCCATCCCATGCAGGGAAGCTTCTCTTTCCAGATCGCGGACTGACCCCCGAATGATCGACACGCTCGCCTCGGCCGACACAACCGTCTGGCTTTCCATCCTGGTGAAGACCCTGGCCTACGCCGCGACGCTGGTTGCAGCCGGAAGCGTGCTGGTGTTGCTGGGGCTTCGTGAACTCACCGAGGATGCGCGCGGCGCGCTCCGCCGCATGGCAATGATCGGCGCACTGGCCGCGGCCATTCTGAGCGTGCTGCGCGTACCCGTGCGCGCGAGCTTTCTGATGGGCGGTTCGATCGACGGGGCCGTCGATCCGATGATGCTGGGGGTTGTGGCCGATAGTCCGCTGGGCGCAAGCGTGATCGTCCGGTTGATCGGACTGGCGCTGATCCTTGCGATTTTCCTTCCGGTGCGTGGCGCAAAGTGGGTCGCACTCGTTGGAGCGCTTGTGACCTGCGCGTCGTTCGCTTTGCGCGGCCATGCCCTCGGCGACCCGCGTCTGCTGCTCGGCACGCTGGTGACCGTTCACATTGCCGGCCTCGCCTTCTGGCTTAGCGCCTTCGCGCCACTGGCGCGTGCCAGCCGCAAAGAGCCTGCGGTAAAAGCTGGCGAGCTCGCGCATGAATTCGGAATGAAGGCTCTCTGGATCGTGGCGGTGCTGATTGCAGCCGGGGCCGCTACACTCATCCTGCTTGGCGCGACAACGCCCGACGTCCTTGCGACGCCTTATGGCCAGGCGTTCGTGATCAAGCTGGCGCTCTTCGCCGGGGTGCTGGGCTTGGCTGCGCTGAACAAGGTGCGGCTGACGCCGGCATTGCAGGCGGCTGCGCCGGGTGCCGCGCAGCGCTTACGCCGGTCCATTGTCGTGGAGAGCGCGCTTGTGCTGGCCATTCTCGCGACGACCGCCGCCCTGACGACGGTCACGTCGCCCCCGCACGAACGGACTGGTATGGCGCCACTGCAACCAAAGACGGTGCAAACCGCCGCAACTGTTTCCGGAAACCTCCCATGGGGCTCATGAACCGCCGCCAGCTCCATCAAACGCTTCTCGGCTGCGTGGCGACTCTTGGCATCCCGCGTATCGCACTGGCCGATGCGACCGAAGATCTCGTCGCCAGAGAGGGACGCGCCCGCCTTGCGTCGGCGAAGTATCCGGAGACGGAGGTCTGGGCCTTCGGCGCGTCCGTACCAGGGCCGACAATCCGCTTGGCACAGGGCGCGCGGGTGTCCCGCCGATTTGTCAACGAACTGCCGCAGCCATCCAGCGTCCACTGGCATGGGATTCGCATCGCGAACGCCATGGACGGTGTCGCCGGCCTGACGCAAGCGGCCGTCGAGCCAGGCGGCGACTTTCTCTACGACTTCACCGTGCCCGATGCCGGGACCTACTGGTACCACCCGCACAACCGCAGCTGGGAACAGATGGCCAGAGGGCTTTACGGCGCGCTCGTCGTGGACGAGACCGAGGGCGCACCGGAAGTCGATCTGGACGCGGTACTGCTGATCGACGACTGGCGCCTGACAGACCAGGCGCAGATCGCGGGCGATTTCGGCGCCATGCACGACTGGGCCCATGCCGGCCGGATCGGCAACTGGATCACCGTGAACGGGGACGGCGCGCGGTCGCACCAGGTACAGCGCGGCGCACGGTTGCGTCTGCGACTCGTGAACACGGCCAATGCACGGATTTTCTCACTGGAGACCCGGGGGCTTGAAGGCTGGATCGCGGCGCTCGACGGCATGCCGCTCGAGACACCGGAACGGCTTGAGCGCCTGACCCTCGCGCCTGCCCAGCGGGCCGACCTGATTGTCGACGTGACCGCCGAAGAGGGGGAAGAAGCCCTGCTCGTCAGCTTCGAGCGCGATGGCGGCTACGCAATTGCAGGTTTCCCCGTTCGCGGACTTGCCCGGAACGCCCGGCTCAACGACCCGACCCCGCTGCCCCCGCACTCGGTGCCCGCGCTCGGAGCGCTCAGAGAGGCCCGGCGCACGGAGCTTCTCATGGAGGGCGGCGCCATGGGCGGGATGCGGGGCGCCATGATGGGCGGCCGGATGATGGGGATGCGCGACATGGCGGCAGCCGGCAAGGTCTGGGCTTTCAACGGCATGGCGGACATGGGAGACACGCCGCTGATCGAGGCGGAACGCGGCGAGACAATCCGCGTCGCCATGACCAACGACACGGCGTGGCCGCACGCGATGCACCTGCACGGCCACCATTTCCGTCAGGTTTCCCCAGATGGGTCGGTGGGGCCTTTGCGCGACACGCTTCTGGTGGACCGCGGCGAGACGGCCGAAATTGCCTTCGTCGCCGACAACCCCGGGGACTGGCTCCTGCATTGCCACATGCTGGAGCACTCCGCCGGCGGAATGATGACCTGGCTGCGTGTCTCGTGACACGCCGATCAGAAAACCGAACTGGGAGATACGACTCATGAAACGCAGACACTTCATTCTCACCGGCATCGCCTCTGGCTTGGGCGCGGCCACACTCGCCCGCCCAGCAGTTGCAACACCCGGTCAAATGGAGATCTTCAAATCGCCGACCTGCGGCTGCTGCTCGGCCTGGGTAGACCACATGGTCGGAGAGGGATTCGATGCAGTGGCACGCGACGTCGATCAGGAATTGCTGTGGTCTATGAAAGCCCGCGCAGGTGTCACACCGGATCTGAGTTCCTGCCACACAGCATTCATCGAAGGCTATTTCGTCGAGGGTCACGTGCCGGCAGGCGATGTGCAGCGTTTGCTGGCAGAACGCCCTGACGCGCTTGGACTCACAGTGCCGGGCATGCCGATCGGTTCGCCCGGCATGGAAATGGGCGACCAGAGCGACGCCTATGACACGCTGCTCGTTTTGCGCGACGGATCTATCGAGGTATTCGAGAGCCACGCCTGAACCGCAAGGATTGCGGCGGAGGCAGCAAACAGAATGTCGCACGGGCCTGCGGGTAAGGGAGCCATCGATCTCGATACCTCCCCCGACCGGCAGACCCGTGCCTGCTCCCGCATCACCGCATAGTCACTCAGCATCTCCGCGAACGCCGATCTCTCCTGCAGCAGAGCCAGCTCTTTTGCCGCCCGCACCCGGAGATCCCGGCTGTACTCCTCGACGGGCAGACATCCCGCGAATCCCGGCCAATTGAACCGGGTTGCCTGTCCGTGAGGATGTTTCGATTGCCGCGATCAGCTGATGCGAGATCAGCGCTTCGCGCCCGGTGACCATCGGTTTGCGCCCAAGGCGAACGGCATCGACGAAGTCCTCAATGACCGCCTGATGCCATTCATGCTTTCCCCCCAGCAACGGGTTGATGTTCCGAGGGGCGTCGTCTTTTGCCTCAACATCCGTGGACCCATTGCGCCAACTGATTTCAAGGGCATCCTTGTCGAGTTTGAGGCTGGCGCGTTCAAAGTGAAGACGAATGATTTCTGTTCTGTGCGGATACATCGCCGTGCTGGCCACAAATGATCCAACCGCGCCGCAAGAAAACCGCAAACCGGAAATGGCGAAATCCTCCGCCTCCATTTCGTGCAATGAGGTCGTTGCGGTCATGGCCTGAACGCTTGTTACCGGGCCAGCCAAGCTGAGCGCGAGATCGATGGAGTGGATCGCGTTGGTGATCATGACGCCACCTCCGTCGCGCGCATAGGTGCCACGTCCAAGTTCATCATAATAGGATTGCTCGCGCCAAAGCGGCACTTCGATTTCCACCAGACCAAGCTTGCCGAGTTCGCCGCTTTTGATATGGCGGGCAGCCGCCTTCGACGGGGCCCGCATGCGGTGCTGGAACAGAACCCCAAGCTTCACGCCTTCGCGTTCACAGATTTCAACAAGCTCCAGCGCCTCGTCGGGATTTCGCCCAAGAGGTTTTTCAAGAAGGATATGCGTGCCCGCAACGGCGAGTTCTTCGATGATGTCTTTGCGCACACTGGGCGGTGTCGCGACAATAGCCACCGGAATATCGGGGTCTGTGGCAACCGCAGACACATCGGATGAAAACTCTGGCGGCTCGCCTTCATAAAATTCCGCGAGGTAGCGCGCGTTGTCTGGCCGGCGCGAAATAATCTTTTTCAGTGCGATGTCATGGCGCGCATCCGACAGGGCAGCCACATGGGTTTTTGCGATCATGCCGGCCCCGATGAGCGCCACACCGACGCGTCCTTCTTTAATGGATTTTACCATCTGCCCTGTCTCCCATGGAATGACTGAAGTTAAACTCAATCGTGAACGCCTTGCGACACGCTGCAACGCGCGCTGTCCATTCTACCCAGTGAGGCCGCCTCAAAAGGGAACCTCAACCCCCGCCCTTCCCGCCAACCGCTCAAATTCGATGACAGTTTCTGGATCCAGGGGCACACCGTTGATCTTGCGATGCTTGGCTTCCTCCCACTCCCGGTCACCTGGTGCCATCACCCTTCCTCCAGTGCGTGAAGAGCTTGTCCGCAACGCCGTCAGATACCGCTCCATCCCGGCGAGCAACAGGCCGCGTCCGATAAATCCGTCGGGGTCGATGCAGATAACAAAGGCCCCCATGTCACGTGGCGTAGAAATATCCGGCCCGCCCATCGGCAAGATTTCAGGGCTTACTTTCATGCCCGTGAGAAGCCCCGAGAAAATCTCGACCAGCCCGGCCAAGCCGGCACCTTTGAACCCGAATTCTCCACCAAGCGGTGCCAACATCTCAACCGAATTTGCGTCTCGGGTTTCGATGCCGTTCGCATCGGATGCGGTGTTTTCTGGCAAATCACGACCAAGGGATTTGTAAAGCTGTACGCGATTATAGGGCAGCGCACTTGTCGCCATATCGAACAGCCAGGGATTGCCGTCAGCCGTCGGAACAGCGGCCGCAATCGGGTTAGTGCCATGAAACCGTTCAGCGCCGTCGTGAAGGCGAACAAAGCTGTCAGAATGACACATGACAATGCCAATCATGCCCGCCTCGGCCATGGCGTGGGCATAGGCCCCTGCTGGCCCGAAATGCGATGTGCGGCTGATCCCGACCGCACCGATTCCTGCATCGCGCGCCATATCGCATGCATGATCCGCTGCAGCATAGGCCGCAAGCGCCCCATGGGCGTTGTCGGCATCGAGGATCCCGGACCCCGAACGTTTGCGGTCAAAGTGCATCTTCGGGGACAGATTCAACCGTCCGCCACGAAAGACCATATCGTAATGGGGCAAGAGCCGGACACCGTGGCTATCCACCCCCAAACGGCTCGCATGAAGCATGGATCGCGCCGCTGCAGCGGAACTTGGTGTGTCAGCCCCAGCCGCCAGCAAGACCGCAGCGCAGAAACTCCGCAGTTTCTCCAGATCTGCACGCTGGCCGGTCACGTTTTTCGACCTTCCCGTAGCAAGGCAACCGCTGCACATGCGGACGAACGCCGGTGCAATGGAGCGGTGCGGAAGTACTGGATCATTTCAATCTCGCTTCGGGTTATGCTTAATGTATACCATAGACGTTATTGGCCATGACGATCAACCCCTGTGCTTGGCTACATCAGCCATGCTATCTAAGGGTTTGGACAGGCAGCGCCATAAGAGCATGTCTTTAAGGGATAAAAAGATTTGGCAGAGCCGCTTTACATCCGTGTCTTGCATGCCCTCGTTTCCGCGATGGCGGCTGGTGACCTGTTGCCCGGTGACCGATTGATGGAAAACCGGATTGCCAATCAATTCGGGGTGTCCCGGGCGCCGTCGCGGCAAGCCTTGGGTGAACTTGAAACCTTAGGTCTGGTGACGCACGCCGAACCGCCTGCACGTGGGTATGTGGTGGCAGATGGTGCAGCTCAATACGCAGCCCAAATTGCCATTCCCAAAAGCGAACCGTTCAACACCCAGATCACCCCCTCATGGCAGCTTATCTATAGCGAGGTCGAAGAGGCGTTGACCCGGCTCATTGCCTTTGGGGAATGGCGTTTGGTCGAAACAGACCTTGGGCAACATTTTGGTGTCAGTCGGACGGTCGTGCGCGAAGTTCTGGCGCGGTTGCAGTCGCGTGGTCTTGTCGTGAATGAAGGGAAAGGTTGGGTTGCCCCCGAGCTCAGCCAAACACGGGTGCGTGAACTTTATGAAGTACGTTCCTTGCTTGAACCAGCAGCCTTAATGGATGTGGGCGGCAGCCCGCCGGAACAGCTGGTTGGTCAGATGATTGCTGATCTGCATAGTGTCATGAACAACAGCTCAGGCGCGCCGACACTCGACAAACTCGAAGCGGATCTGCACCTTGGGTTATTGGGACGTTGCAGAAATTCTGCCCTGAAAAAGGCCATGACAGAAGCCCAGTCACTTCTCTTGGCGCACAGGTTCTTTTACCAACACACCGCAGACATTTTTCCCGTTGAACCGTTTCTAGACGAACATCTTTTGGTGCTTGACGCGTTGCGGACGGGGGCAATCTCGGATGCCTGTAAAGGTTTGCGACAACATTTACTCAGTTCGAGCGATCGCGCAGCCGCACGGATCTCCAATTTACGGGATACGTTTCGCGACACTCCCCCGAAGTATCTTGAGCCAATTGATCAATTGTCTTGAAGATCATTGCTCTTGTCCGATGCTGAACTCGAGGAGCGGTTGTTCGCACCGTCCGCTCGTGCCACCTAGCGCCGCACATCGCAATCGGACTGGCCCCATGTCCAACGGGAATTGCGTCGAAAGGGCGTCACGCTTTCCTAATTGGTAAAGCTACGCCGAGGGCCGTCTTGCCTCACCGGTATTTCTCGTCGGCCATGATGCGTTCGATGAGGTCGGCGT
>NZ_JBFBVU010000038.1:0-22234 GCF_040689105.1 Meridianimarinicoccus marinus | reverse complement strand
TCTACGCTGCACTGCAAAGATCAGACATGGCCGCGTAACTAAGACAAATCAGCCTCCGGCAAACCCGGTGCGGTTCATTTCCCCTGGTCCACGCTGTCTTTTCTTCTCAGCATGGACCAGCGGTCGGGTACACAAATGATCGGACACTCTGTCACGCGTCGGCCGACGGACATTCTCGGCCAGCATCGCGTCCAGTTCGGAACGCCAGGGATCGATCTTCGGACGGGGTCGCTTCGTGCGGTCATAGCTGAACGCGGTGGCGCGCGACTGGATGACCTTGCGAACCGTAGTCCGCGACGCGCGAAGTTCTCGGCAAATCTGCATGATCGGCTTGCCGTCGATGAAATACGCACGCCTGATCCTCGCAACAGTTTCCACGATCAACATACCCTTACTGCTCCCTCATGCTTTTGAGGAAGCATCTGATCACAACCACCAGGCTGTCACTTTTGGACGCCGATCACCCCAATAACAGGGTCAATTTTTGCACGCCGTTTCACAGATCACCCTCTAAGCGCGGCAGAGCAGCGAGCCCGGACGCCTACGATCATCCGACCGATCCCGTGGTCCAGTTTGTCTCCGGGATTCACAGGCGTCCGGATTGGGCGCCGACAGCCGTCTGAGAGATACAGTTGCCAATTTCAGGTGATTGGTTTGTTTGTATTCGGCTGACCCATCCGTCGAAGAGCTGAAAGGCCGCGACGCGTCACGCGGCCTGACCAGACTTGATCCCGGAAATGGCCTGAATGAGGTTGTCTTCGCTGACTTCATCGGATGTGAAAGTGCGCATGATCCGGCCCGAATACATGGCAACGATCCGGTCGGAGACATGGAGCACCTCGGGCATCTCCGAGCTGATCACCATCACCGCGTAGCCCTGCGCCGCGAGTTCGCGCAGCAGTTTGTGGATTTCCGACTTGCTGCCGACGTCGATGCCGCGTGTGGGTTCATCCACGATCAGCACGGAAGGATGCATGGACAGCCACTTGCCGATGACGATCTTCTGCTGGTTGCCTCCGGACAGGTTGCCTGCCTGCTGCTTCCAGCTGGGCGTTCGAATGTCCAGCCGCTCGCGGTACAGGTCGAAGATCGCGATCTCGGCCCCTTCGGCCACGAACGGGCCGGCCTTCAGATCATCAATTTGCGGCAAAGTCATGTTGTCCCGGCAATTCATGCCCAGAACCAGACCCTGGCCCTTGCGATCCTCGGGAACGAGGCTGATGCCCCGCGCGATGGCATCGGCTGGGGAATGAATGCGAACCTCCTCTCCATCCAGAAGGACCTGGCCGGAGGAGGGGTCGCGCAGACCGAACAGCGTTTCCGCGATTTCGGTCCGGCCTGCGCCGACAAGCCCGTAAAACCCAACGACTTCTCCGCGGCGGACCTCGAAACTCACATCCTGGTAAAGCTTGCCGCAACTCAGGCCGCGGACTTCAAGCGCGACATCGCCCAGGTCGTGATGCGAGGCGTTGCGGCTGAGATCGAGCTTGCGGCCAATCATCATCTGGGTGACGGCTTCCTCATCCGTCTCGGCGGTGGCGACCGTACCCTGGTACTGGCCGTCCCGCAGGATCGAGATCCGGTCGGTTATCTTGAAGATCTCTTCCATCCGGTGGGAAATGTAGATGATCCCGACGCCTTCCGCCTTGAGGTCGGCAATCACGTCGAAGAGCACGACCTTTTCTGCGTCCGTCAGGGAGGCGGTGGGTTCGTCGAAAATCACCGCCTTGGCGTCGACAGTCAGCGCACGCGCGATTTCCACCATCTGTTGGTTCGCGATCGACAGATCCCCGACACGGGTCTTGGCATCAAAGCCGACATTCAGCTTCTTCAGGATCGCGTTGGTTTGTTCGCTCAACCGGGCCCAATTGACCCGACCAAGGCTTTTGCGCGGCAGCTCCCCCAGATAGATGTTTTCCGCCACGCTCAGCTCTTCGGCGAGACTCAGTTCCTGGTGGATGAACACGATGCCCATGGCCTTTGCCTCAAGCGGGCCGGACATGGTGACCTTGTCCGTCCCCATGAAGATGCTGCCGCCATCGGGTTGGTGGATCCCGCCAAGCACCTTCATCAGGGTGGATTTCCCGGCGCCGTTTTCGCCCATCAGCGCATGCACTTCGCCGGGCATGACAGAGAAGGAAACACCGTCGAGCGCCCGCACCCCGGGAAAGGTCTTGACGATATTGTCGAGGTGCAGAATGGGTTTCGTGTCGGTCATACCTTCAACTCCTCTTTGCCTTTGACGTTCAGCTGTCGATCCAGGAACAGGACGGCGATCAGGATAAGACCGATGACAAGATTCACGGTCGACGTATCCGCGCCGATATGGCCCAGACCCTTGCGCAACAGCTGGATCGCGATAACGCCGCCGAAAGTACCGATGACACTGCCCGCGCCACCGGTGATCTTGGTGCCGCCCAGAACGACGGCTGTAATGACCCAAAGCTCGTAGAGCTGGCCATCGTTCGGATTTACCGAGCCGCTTTCCGAATAGAACACCACCGCCGAAAGGGCTGCCAGAAAGCCGATGATCGCGAAGTTGATCATCATGTGCGGGCCGACCCGGATGCCCGCATTGACCGCCGCCTCTCGATTGTCTCCGATGGCATAGGCGTTGCGGCCATGCACAGTCTTGGCCATCACGAACCAGATCACCAGGGTGACCGCCAGCAGGAACCACGAGGCCGTGGCCAGTCCCAGAAACTCCGCCTCGGCGAAATCGACCAGTGTCCAGTTCAGGTGGCTTGTCGGGTTTTCGCCGTTGAACATGAAGACAATGCCCCGGAACCCAAGCATCGATCCCAGCGTGACGATGAAGGCATCCACCCCGGTCTTCCACACGATCAGCCCGTTCAGCGCGCCAAGCAAGGTGCCCACCGCCAGCGCCAGCAGCCAGGCCACCGGGATCACCCAGTCACCAAGGCCCGCAAAGATCGGCCACGTCATGCTGTCCAGCAGGACAATGGCGGCAATGGCAAAGGTCGCACCGACGGACAGGTCGATGTTGCCGTTCACCATGACGATGGTCATGCCCATCGCGATGATCCCGATGGGCGCCGACTGTTTGAGCAACAGCAGCATGTTGTCGTAGTCCATGAAGGCCTTGTCAGAGAGCGAAAGGTATTCACCCGCGACGCTGAAGAAGATCAGCTCGAGCGCGATAAATCCCCAGATTGCGCCGTTTTTCAGCGCTTTGGACAGTGCACCTGGTTGCATGGTTTTCACTCCCGTTTACGCGATTGGCGACCAAAGCTTGCCGCGCTTGGCTGCAATATCGAGCCAGACAGCAAGGATGATGATGACCCAGGTCACGACGAACTGGACATAGAACTGCAGCCCCAGCAGCAGCAGGCCGTTCTGTATGAACCCAAGGATCAGCACGCCGATGACGGTCTTGAAGATCGTGCCGGAACCGCCCAGAAGCGAGGCGCCACCCAGGATAACGGCGGCGAGCACCTCGAGCTCCAGCCCCTGGCCAACGGTGTTCTGCGACCCGAGCGAGCGGCTGGCCTGGATGAGGCCCGCCGTCGCCACGCAAGTTGCGGAAATCAGGTAGCACGAGAACACCGTCCGCGCCCGCCGGATGCCCGAGAAGGTGGCCGCCGTGCCGTTGCCGCCAACCGCATAGACCTTGCGCCCGAAGGCTGTCTTTGTCAGCACGATGCCAAGCAGCGCGGCGAGGGCCGCGAATATCAGGATCGGCACCGGAATCCCAAGAGCCGTGCCCTGACCGAAGATGCTGAACCACGTCCCGTCCTTGTCGGCGATATCCATGTTCTGACCACCGGAATAGGTCAGTGTCAGCCCGTGAATCGCGGACAACATGCCCAAGGTCACGATCAGGGAATTGAGACGCAGATAGCCCACCAGAAAGCCGATGAACGCCCCGAGACACAGGGTCATGGCGAACATCGCCGGTATGGCCAGGGTGGGGCCGATCTTGTCGTGAAGGTCCAGGACCACGATTGTGGAAAAGGACATCATCGAGCCAACGGACAGGTCCAGATTGCCGCTGATGACCACGAATGTCACGCCAAGCGCCATGACCCCCAGAATGGCCGATGACCGCACCACGCTGAAGACGTTGTCGACCGACAGGAACTTGGGATTGGCAAGGGTAAAGGCGATCATGAAGACGGCAAAGGCAATCAGGATCCCCTGCTTGGCCAGAACGCTTCCGATCTGCTGTTTGGTCACTGTAGCCATGATCCCTCCCTATGGTCGCTGGCGGTCTGTGTTGTCTTCGAAAAGGTCTCTCAAACCAGGGTCATGCCCCCATCGATCATGACGATCTGACCCGTCATGTAATCGCTGTCACATGAGGCCAGGAAAGTTGTTGTTCCCGTGATGTCCTGGGGTGTCGCCACGCGGCCCTTCAGGATTTCAGCCGAGAACTCTTCCATCGCCTGTCCCGGTCGTTCGGCCGCACCGATCTTCATCAGGTCCTGGTCGACCTGTTCCCACATCTCGGTGGCGACCACGCCGGGCGCAAAGCCGGTTACGGTGATATCATGTTTGGCCAGGTCGCGCGCAGCGGACTGGGTCAGCGCGACCACGGCGAATTTCGACGCGCAATAGGGCGCGACATTGTCAAACCCCTGGCGGCTGGCGATAGAGGCCGTGTTGATGATCTTGCCGCCTGTGCCCTGCGCAATCATCTGGCGCGCGGCCTCCTGCATGCCGATCATGCAACCCAGCCCGTTGACGCCCATGATGAAATTCCAGTTGTCCTCGGTAACATCCATGAAGTTCATCGGCTTGTTCACACCGGCATTGTTGAACTTCACGTCAAGGCGGCCGAAGGCTTCGACGGTGTGGGCGATCATGGTCCGGACCTGTTCGCGCTGCGTCACATCGACGGCAACCGAGGTCACGCGCCCGTCATGCCGACTGCGGTTGCCATCGGCCACCTCGGCAATCTTGTCACCGTTGATATCGGCGAAACACACCTTGGCACCTTCCTCCAGAAGCGCCTCGCCAATGGCACGTCCAATCCCTTGCGCTGCGCCTGTCACGATGCAGACGCGGTCAGAAACACGTCCCATACCGGGTCCCCCGAATGATCTTGTGAAAAGGGTCTGCGAAGTGCGGTCCTGCCGCACTCCGCACAAGGCGCGGTCCTAGAAGACCGGCTTGGTGAAATCGCCCATGTTGTCCTGGGTGATCTTCGGCGTGTCGAAGTAGTTCAGGAACGGCACGTCCTCGCCGCTCAGGATGTCGATCGCCGTCTTCAGCGCCGCTTCAGCATCGTCGACCGGCGACTGGTAGATCGACCCCCAATAGTCGCCGGCAGCCATGGCTTCGTAGCCAACGGAAAAGTTGGTGGCACCCACGAAGATGATCCCGTCGCGGCCCGCAGCCTTGGCCGCGTTCAATGCGCCAACGCCCATGTTGTCGTCGCCCGCATAGACGCCGTCGATATCGTCATACTTGACGAGGAATGCTTCCATGACCTGCTGCGACTTTTCGCGGTTCCAGTCGCCCGGTTGCGTATCGACCACTGTTACCTCGGGGCACACTTCGGGAAGGCGATCTTCAAACCCCTTGGCGCGTTCGATGGCGGTCGTGTAGCCCGGTTGGCCGGTGATGTGGACGACCTGCGCCTCGTTCTCGATGCCCATGTCCTTGAACTTGTCGCACATGATTTCCGCCGCCCGCGCGCCCTGCGTGATGTTGTCGGGGCCCGAGAAGGACTTGACGAAATCAAAGCCGGCTTCCGCGATGTTCGAGTTGGTCACGACCACCGGGATGCCTGCCTGGAAAGCCTTGCGGACCGCGGGGATCACGGCCTCGCCGTTCGTTGGCCAGATGATGATGGCATCGACGCCCTGCTGGATCAGATCTTCCATTTGTGCGATCTGGCGGGCCACGTCTCCGCCCGCATCCAGAACGACGGCATCAACATCGGGATTGGCCTCGGCTGCCGCAATGAACGCCTTTTCATAGGTCGTCTGGTAGCTGTCCACGCCGACGTTGTTCTGCGTGATGCCGATTTTCATGGTTTCGGCCGATGCGGTTCCCGTCAGAGCCACAACGGCGGTGGATGCTGCAAGGATATGGCGAAGTTTCATTTGGGTCTCCTCCCGAATGGTAACGGTGCTTCTTGTTCTCCCTGACGCCCGTCCTGGGCGCCAAACATCCCGCGGCGCACCGAGGGATCTCCCTGCACTATGACGATCCTGCCCCCTTCTGCCTGCACCGAATATATCCATTTCAGATACAAAATTATCCGTTTCGGATAGCCTTGCGGTATGTCTGGACCGTCTGTTTGGCCATTAAGGGAGGGCAATTCGTGAAAGAACCAACTTCATCCATATCCGATAAATCTGAAGCTCGGCGGATGCGTCATACAGCGGAGGGCCATGAAGGCAGCATGAACGCCATGACCAGACATAACCAAGGTATCCCGGTTTCACCTCAGGTGCAGACCGAAATGCTTGCGGTTCTGTCTTTTCTGAACGAGTTCAGCGATGAACTTGAAGATGCCTTGGACATCCTCGCGCCCAACGCTCATCTGCGCATGGCACTGCATCTGTTGCAGGGACATTTCGAAGCAAGAACGATCACGCCGACCTCCTTGATCAGCGCAAGCCGCGTGCCCTACGCCACCGCACACCGGCGCATGCAGGATATGGTGGACGATGGCCTGATCGAAATGCGCCCCCGGACCAAAACCGGCAAGAGCTTTTCCTTGCATCCCAGCGAAAAGCTGTTGTCGCAATGGATGCAGCTTTCCAGCCGGCTGCGCCGCCTGGCCGAAAGCCGCTTTGGTGGAGGGATCAAAGGGCAGGGCGCGCGCGATTACTATTTCGGCGGCAGTTACGCCGATGCGCAACCCATCCCGCCGCTGCACGTGCGCAAGGAACCCCTGAAGGTCCCGGGAGGCATTCGGGTTCTGGTCCATGGCGATCCGACGTTCATGGTGATGGACAATCTCAAGCGACAATTCGAGCAGGTCATCGGCACGGAAATCAGCCAACGCGCCTTTTCCATCGATCGCCTGCGCGGAGAAGCATTGCGAAACGCCCAACGCGATGCCAGCCGGTATGACATTATCGCGGTGGACCTGCCCTGGATCGGAGAGTTTGCCGAAAAAGGTGTTCTGACACCTCTCGACCAGGTCATGGACCTGGCACGGCTCGACCCCGCCGATTTCCATACCGCGGGCTGGAAGGCGGCCCATTGGGGTGACCGCGCCTATGGAGTCCCGGCGCAAACGACGCCCGAACTTCTGTTCTATCGCCGCGACCTGTTTGCCGAAGCCGGGTTGGAGCCTCCCGCAACGACCGACGCCTTGCTGCTTGCCGCACGCGCGCTGCACCGGCCGCGGCGCGGGCGCTATGGCATCGCCTGGAATGCTGCGCGCGGAACCGCTCTGGGCCACTCGGTATTGATGACGATCGCCGATTTTGGCCAGCCGATCCTGAACCTACCCAAAATCGCCGGGGGCTTCGACACGAGCCAACTTGCCGATGGCGACTACCGGGCGACAATTGATACCGAGGCGGGTTTGCAGGCCGCCGAGTTCCTGATGGAGCTTCTGGACTACTCGCCCCCCGGTATTCTTTCGATGTCGTGGTACGAACGCATTCGTCCCTACGCCTCCGGCAAGGTCGCAATGGCTTTTGGCTATACCCTGCTGGCCCCGTATTTCGAACTCGACGAAAACTCGCCAGCGTTCGGGCAAACCGGCTATCTGCCGCACCCGGCCGGACCCGGAGCCAGTCCGGTGGCACCGGTTGGCGGATATGTCATGGGCATTCCGGCCAACCTTGCTCCGGAGCGGGTGCCCGCTGCGGTCGAGGCCCTGACCGTTTTCACTTCGCCTGAAGCACAGAAGCTCTACGTGCAGAACGGCAGCCGGACCAACCCACGCTATTCCGTCGCTTCAGACCCGGACGTTCGCCGCGCGTCTTCGATCTTCGAGGCCGTGGATACCATGTCCTGGCGCGACGAGTTGCAGTTCTGGCCGCGCCCGCCCGTGCCCGAGATCTGCGGCATCATCGAGATCTGCGGCGAAGAATTCCACGACATGCTGCGCGGGATCACAACCCCTCGCGAAGCCTTGCGCAAGGCGCAGGAGAGGGCCGACGCGCTGATTTCACCCAACCGAACACCGTGACACTGAGGAGGAAAGACAATGGATCCCAATCGCCTGAAGGGTAAAAATATTCTGATCACAGGTGCCGGTCGCGGCATGGGTGCAGCCAATGCCGAGGCCTTCGCCGCGCAGGGTGCGAATGTGTGCCTTGGGGATCTTGATCTGGACGAGGCAAGGAAAGTCGCCGAAGCGATCAACGCCGCAGGCAATGGCAAGGCGGTCGCCGTCCGGATGGATGTGACAAAGCGCGAAGACAACGCGAGCGCCGTGGCCGCCACGGTCGAGGCCTTCGGATCGATCAATGTCGGGCTCTTCAATGCGGGCCTGAACAAACCCCGGTTCTTCATGGATATCGATGAAGACAATTGGGACATGATCATGAACGTCAACACCAAGGCGATGTGGCTTGGCATGCAGGAAACCGCCCGACAGATGATCGCCCAGGGCCCGATGGAAGACCACCCCTACAAGTTGATCAACGTGGGGTCCATTGCGTCTCGCAAGCCGCTGGTGGACGTGACCGTCTATTGCACGTCGAAATACGGCTGCCTTGCGCTGACCCATTGTGGTGCGATCGGCCTTTCCGAGCACAACATCACCGTCAATGGCTACGCCCCCGGCGTCGTGGTGACGCCGCTGTGGGAACAACTCGACAAGGATCTGGTCGATATCGGCTTCAAGGAGCGGGAAGGCCAGGCCTATGACGACATCGTCCGCGACGCGCTTCAGATCAAACGCGTATCGTATCCAAAGGATATCGTCGGAACGGCGTCTTTTCTGGCCAGTAGCGACAGCGACTACATGACCGGCCAGATGATCCACGTCGATGGTGGCTGGTGCATCCAGTAACCCACCGCCTGCCAAGTTTTTCCAACCCATGAACGGGTGCCTGTGTGGTGCCCGAAGGAGCATCCTATGTCCCGCGCACTTTTGCCCAACCTGTTGACGCCGAAAGATCTGGAACCCAATTGGGAATGGCGTGATCGCCTTCCGGCCTGGGGCCATACCTCGGTGGATTTCGAACGCCGCATCGATCACGACCGTCTGCGCCGCTATCGTCTGGCGCGCACGCGGCAGGCGCTTCAGGCCTCGCCGGCGGGCACGCTGTTGCTGTTTGACGTGAACAACATCCGCTATGTCTCGGCGACCAAGATCGGGGAATGGGAACGGGACAAGATGTGCCGGTTCTGTCTTCTGACCGGCGATGACAGCCCCTATGTCTGGGACTTCGGCAGCGCCGCGATCCACCACCAGCGCTATTCCGACTGGCTGGAGCCCGACCATTGCCTTGCCGGTGTTGTGGGCATGCGCGGCACCATCCCGCCTGAATTCGGGCTGATGAAGAAATACGCCAAGCAGATCGCCGGCCTGATCCGCGATGCCGGGATGGGCGACATGCCGGTGGGCGTTGACTATGCCGAAACCGCGATGTTCCACGCGTTGCAGGAAGAAGGCCTGCACGTCATCGACGGCCAGCAGATCATGCTGGCAGCGCGCGAGATCAAGAACTGGGACGAAATCCAGTTGCTGACGCAAGCCGCCGCCATGGTCGATGGTGTCTACCACATGATCTACGAAGAACTGAAACCGGGCGTACGCGAAAGCGATATCGTCGCCCTGTCCAACAAGATGCTCTACGAAATGGGCAGCGACGATGTCGAGGCGATCAACGCCATCTCCGGCGAACGCTGCAACCCGCATCCCCACAACTTCACAGACCGGCTGATCCGGCCCGGTGATCAGGCGTTCTTCGACATCCTGCAAAGCTATCAGGGCTATCGGACATGCTATTACAGAACCTTCAACGTCGGCAGGGCCACGCCGGCCCAAAACGATGCCTATGTGAAGGCGCGCGAGTGGATCGATGCCTCGATCGCCATGATCAAGCCCGGCGTCAGCACCGACAAGGTCGCCGCCGTCTGGCCCAAGGCTGAGGACTTCGGGTTCCCGAACGAGGATGCGGCCTTCGGTCTGCAATTCGGTCACGGACTTGGGCTGGCCCTGCACGAACGGCCCATCATCAGCCGCGCCGTCAGCATGGAACATCCGATGGAGATCCAGACCGGCATGGTCTTCGCGCTGGAGACCTATTGCCCCGCGGCGGATGGCTATTCCGCGGCGCGGATCGAGGAAGAGGTGGTTGTAACCGAGACCGGCTGCGAAGTGATCTCGCTCTTCCCGGCCGAGGATCTGCCCATCGCAAATCGGTACTGACGATGGCAAGTCCGTTCGATCTGACAGGCCGCAAGGCGCTGGTCACCGGCGGCGCGACAGGCATCGGCGAGGGCATCGCCCTTGCCCTCGCCGAAGCCGGTGCCGATGTGGCGCTGACCTATCGCAGCCACCAGCCGGAGGGCACACTGGGCGCGATCCGGGAGAGGGGGCGCGAGGCCGCTGCTGTTCAGGCTGACTTTGTCGGTATGGACGAGACCGGCGCGGCAGACGTCATCCGCTTTGCGTCGAATGCGCTTGGCGGGCTGGATATCCTCGTCAACAACGCCGGCATCATCCACCGCGAGGAGTCGCTGGACATGCCGCTGGCCGATTGGCGACAGGTTCTGTCCGTCAATCTCGATTCCGTCTGGCTGCTGAGCCAGGCTGCGGGGCGGCAGATGGTGGCGCAGGGATCGGGCAGGATCGTGATCGTGTCCTCGGTGCTGGGCACGCAGGGTGGGCTGAAGGTGCCCGCCTATGCTGCCAGCAAGCACGCGGTGCTCGGCTTGACGCGCGCGCTTTGCAACGAATGGGCCGGGCTCGGCGTGAATGTCAACGCCATCGCGCCCGGCTATACCGCGACCGACAACACGCAGGCGCTGCGGGACGATCCTGATCGGACACGCGCGCTGCTGGACCGCATCCCCGCGGGTCGTTTCGCCGAACCGCACGAGATTGCCGCCTCCGCTGTTTTCCTCGCGTCCGATGCTGCCGCTTATTGTCATGGCAGCGTGGTGACCGTGGACGGCGGCTGGCTTGCCCGCTGAGAGGACATCATGGACCCTGCACTTCACGGAAAGACCGCCCTCGTCACCGCCGCCGGCAACGGGATTGGACGCGCCTCGGCCGAGGCTTTGGCACGTTTGGGCGCCAATGTCATTGCCACGGATATCCAGGGAGAGGCAGTTGAAGTTGTTGCCTCCGGTTCTGAAAGGATTTCGGCGCACAGGCTTGATGTGCTGGACGCAACGGCAGTGGCCGCCTTGATCAGGAACGCGCCTTCGATAGACATCCTGGTGAATTGCGCAGGCTGGGTGCATGACGGGTCGATCCTCGATTGCGATGACACGGCTTGGGACCGGTCCTTCGATCTGAACGCAAAGGCCATGTTCCGGCTGACCAAGGCGGTTCTGCCCGCCATGCTGACGCAGAAATCCGGATCGATCATCAATATCGCCTCCATCGTCTCCAGCCTGAAAGGCGCGCCGCGACGGTTCGCATACGGAGCGTCAAAGGCGGCGATCATTGGTATGACCAAGGCCATAGCCGCCGATTTCGTCAAGGATGGCATCCGCTGCAACGCAATCTGTCCCGGCACGGTCGAAAGCCCGTCGCTGCGGGAGCGGCTCGCGGCCACCGGAGACTTCGACAAGGCGCTTGCCGATTTCAGGGCGCGACAGCCCATGGGGCGGCTGGGCACACCCGAGGAAATCGCCGCGATGGTCTGCTATCTTGCGGGCGACCTGTCCGCCTTCACGACCGGGCAGGCTTTTGCCATCGATGGCGGGTGGTCGACGTGACGCGGCTTGATCGCGCCGCTTCGATCGACGACCTGCGGGCAATGGCCAAGCGCCGGATCCCCCGCTTTGCCTTCGATCTTGTGGATGGCGGCGCGGAATCCGAACGCAACCTCCGGCGCAATGGCCAGGCCTTCGAAGAGGTGGAACTGACACCCCGTTACATGGTCGATGTCTCAAGGATCGACACGCGCGTCACGATCTTCGGCCAGACGTTCGACCAGCCGTTCGGATTGGCCCCCATCGGGATGCTCAACGCCTTCTGGCCCGACGCCGACCTCACGCTGGCCCGGCTTTGCAAGCGCGAGAATGTTCCCTACGTCGCCAGTTCCGCCGCCTCAACCACTCTGGAACGTCTGGCCGAGGCCGCCGACGGCAACGGCTGGTTCCAGCTCTATGTCTCAAGCGACGCGGCGGTGACCGAAGGGCTGATCGCGCGCGCGGATTCCGCAGGATATCCGGTGATGATGGTGACTGCCGACGTGCCCGCCGCAGGCAAGCGCGACCGCGACATCCGCAACCAGTTGAGTGTCCCATTCCGGCTTACACCCGACGTCCTGGTGCAACTGATCGCCAATCCCACCTGGACATTCAACAGCCTTCGGCATGGAAAGCCTGGTATCGCCAACTATGCCGATCTGCTCCAGAATGCCACGTCCTATGCTGACGTGCAAAAGACCCTGATCACCCCCAGCCTGACCTGGGATCTTCTGAAGCAGCTGCGCGACCGCTGGAAAGGCACCCTGGTGGTGAAAGGCATCCTGCACGCCGACGACGCCATCAGATGTGCCGAGATCGGCTGTGATGCTGTTGTGGTTTCAAACCATGGCGGGCGTCAGGTTGCCTTCGGACCGCCAACGATCGAAGCCTTGCCACCGATTGCCGAGGCGGTGGGCGACAGGGTGAAGATCCTGCTGGACAGCGGCATACGTCGCGGCGCCGACCTGCTGCGGGCCAAAGCGCTTGGAGCTGACTTCGCGTTTGCCGGTCGGGCCCTGGCATACGGCGTGGGCGCAGGCGCCGCCGAGGGCGCAGCCCGTGCCATGGACATTCTCAAACTGGAACTCGAACGTGCGCTCGGACAACTGGGGGCGTCGTCATACAATGCCGTCGGGCCGTCTTTCCTGACAGGGCCCGCGTCAGGCAGATAGAGGTACATGTGCCTCGGTGATCCAATCGAAAATCATAGATCCCTGACTCAAAGCTGATTTTGGAAACGACCGAACGCATCCTGAGGGCGGATCGGTCCGGATTTCGCCTCCATCCACTTCAGCGGAACCAGGATGTCGTGGCCAGTGATCTGACTTATGGGATAGCCGCCGTCCGTTCGGCTTGGTTAGTGTCCGAGCACGTGGTGTAATTTCATCGGCGGTGCCGGTGTAATCCTGGGTGGCCATCGAGGTGTATGGTCGAGGTGGAGTTTCGACGCTTCAACCACGAACCACACGGAGACCCCGATGACCAAGGCCAACATGGACCTTTCCGAGCTTCTCGCAAGGCAAGACGGAGGCGACTTCCTGCGCTCCGTCGCCGAGGCCGTTCTGCAGTTGATCATGGAGGCCGATGTCGATGGGCTGATCGGTGCGGGCAAGCACGAGCGGGCCGATCAACGCACGACGTGGCGAAACGGGTTTCGGGAGCGCGCTCTCGATACCCGTTTGGGCACGCTCAATCTCAAGGTTCCGAAGTTGCGGCAGGGCAGCTACTTCCCGGGCTTTCTGGAACCACGCAAGACCTCGGAGAAGGCGCTCGTGGCCGTGATCCAGGAAGCGTGGATCGGCGGTGTCTTGACCCGCCGCGTCGATGAGTTGGCGCAGGCGATGGGGCTGTCGGGCATCTCGAAGAGCACCGTGTCCAAGCTGTGCAAGGAATGAGCCATTGGAACGCCATTGGTCCGAGAGACAATGGCGAATGATGAACGCGTGAACGCGTTCCTGAACCGGCCCCTGGTTGGCGAATGGCCCTATGTCTGGTTGGACGCGACCTACCTGAAGGTGCGGCAGGGCGGGCGGATCGTCAGCGTCGCCGCAACAATCGCCGTTGCCGCCAACACCGATGGGCGACGCGAGATCATTGGCCTGGGGCTTGGTCCTTCGGAAGCCGAGACCTTCTGGATGGACTTCCTGCGCGGTCTCAAGGCGCGTGGGCTCGACGGCACCAAGTTGGCAATCTCCGATGCCCACAGCGGCCTCAGGGCGGCCATCGAACGGGTCTTCGAGGCAACCTGGCAGCGGTGCCGTGTTCATTGGATGCGCAACGCTCTGGCACATGTCTCGCGCGGCCAGCACACGGTGGTCGCCGCACGCGCCATGCGCCAACAGCAGTTGGACTGCCCGCAGGTTGCCCGTCTTCTTGTAGATTTGCGTCTCCTTCGTGCGCCGCATCGAATGCGTACCGTAGGCGCTCGCCTCCATGCCAATGGATTTCACCCATTCACGGACAACTCGCGCATACTGGCGGGTCGAAATGTGTAGACGTTCGTGAAAACGCCCAGGCCAGAGGTGCTCGGATCCAACCATTAGCGGCTCCCGCATCCACCTTGCGAGCGAAGCACGGGTGCCTTCAGAGATTTCGAAACACACGGGTTTCTGCGTCTTGCTTTGCAAGACCGACGCGCGCTCCTTGATCTGGCCTGACGCCATGACGTCGACCACCTTCATCGTCACCAGATCGCAACCGCGTAGCTTGCTGTCGATGGCGAGGTTGAAGAGCGCCAGGTCGCGGTGGGTCTTGGCCAGTTCAAGCCGAACGCGGATCGCCCAGACGTGTTTGGGTTTGAGCGGTCGCTTCTGGCCGACGATGCGGCCCTTGTTCCAAGCCTGGCGAAACGCGCGAATGGCCGGTAAGTTTGGTGTTTCCATGACGGATGCTCCGATCCGCCACGCCCTTCCACAACGACAACCCGACGTTGACCATGGCAGCATATCACATGATACCGCACCGCATTCGAGGTCTGGTTCGAGCCCCGATTGGACTGATGCTGCGGTCGGCGCGAACTGGGAGTTTGCCGATTAGCCGCCATTTGCTGCGGGTGCCGCATGCTGACGCCCCCCCATCCCGCAACCGACGGAATTGACACAAACCCGACACTCGTGGCGGCTCACAAAATGGTCGCCCAAAAAAGATTGGCCAGTCGTTCACCTTGGTTGTCCCGGCAGGCCCCTTCGTGCTCTGAGCCGAGGTTCACCACGTTGGCGACCCTCGGCCCAAACACTAGGTGTCACAGCACCAGCCGATTAGTACTCACCCGCCATTGGCCGCGTCTACTCGTCCTGCCAGCTGGCAAAAGTCTTGCGCGCCAACTCGCTCTCGGGGCGGAGGTTCTCGATGCCGCCGTAGGGTTCGTCCTTGCCAATCGGGCGATGCGGATATTTCGCAATCATCTTCGCATGGCGCTTGGCCATGTCCTGGAAGGAGGCCCCGGACCAAAGTGACTGGCCGATGTCGGAATAGGTCTCTCGAGGATCGCGCAGGATGTTGAAGACCGGCGCCGCGGCCCCGGGCACACCCGGTGCGGGCATGTGCATTTTGAACTCCTGCTTCACGATCGAGCGCAGGACCGGCCCTTCGTAAATGTAGACATAGTCGCGGCGCGAGTTCCCTTCGCCTTCCAGCAACAATGCCGTCTGGTCCACACCGTCGATCACCCGGTCGCGCGGGATGTACTCGGTGCCACCGGCGATGCGGGCCAATGTGGTGTAGAGGTCGGAGACGTGGACGATATCGCCTGCATAGCTGCCACCTTCGATGGCTTGCGGCCACCGCACGAAGGCATCCACACGCACGCCGCCTTCCAGGTGTTCGGCCTTGCCGCCCCGGTAGATCAGCTCGATCATCCCTGAATTGGGTGAGTACTGCTTGAAAATGCCGTTGTCGGCCATGACCACGACAAGCGTGTTCTCGGAGATCCCAAGCTCGTCGACCTTCGACATGAGATCGCCGACCCACTCATCCAACAGTTCCATCTTGTCGGCCATGAAGCCGCCGTTGCGGGATCTCTGTTGATCACTGTAGGTGAAATTGAGCGGATAGAGCGGCCAGTACTGTAGGAAGAAGGGCTCCTCTTCGCCTGCGAGACGCTCCAGCTGTTCCAGCGCCTGACGCTGGTAGGTCTCGTTCATCCGCTCGTAGTGGTCTTGCGTCCATTCCTCGCCGGCCTCAAGTCCCACTTCACGCGCTTGCTCCCCCGCCTTTGCCTCAAGCCCGGTAACAAGGCCATAGGGTTTGAACCGCTGGTCGATCGCGAACTCACTGGACTGGGTCGAGGGATGCCAGCCGTTCAGATTGCCCGCCTGCGCAGCCTCCGGGGTCATCAGGCTCAGTTGCACCTGCTGGTGCACCGGGAAAAACGCGACATCGAAGCCTTGATTGTGGGGAAAGGATTCCTCGATATCCCCCTGATGCCACTTGCCGACGTGGGCCGTGTTGTATCCCGACAGCTTGAGCACTTCGGCTATTGTAACCGCTTCACCGGCCAGGCCGTCGCCCACCAGGGCGACCTTTACTTCTTCCTGCCCAGCCCGGACCGGGTGGCTTCCTGTCAGGAACGCGGTGCGGGTCGGCGTGCAGGAAGGTTCCGTATACATGCGCATCAATGCGAGGCTTTCGGACGCGAAATCATTGATGTTCGGCGTGTCGAAACCGGCCACGTAGTTCATCGCCCTGTTGCCCATCAGACCGAAGCTGACATCATCGATCAGTACATAGAGGATATTCGGAGGCTTCCCGTTGTTGGCGTCCCGCAACTCTGCCAGACGTTAATCGATCCGAATGTCCTGCGCGGCCCATTCATCGCCAAACTGGGCACTCAGGAAATTGAACTCCCCGTCGTGAATGATTGGGCTATCCTGAGCCGCGGCCGCGGCCGCAGCCGCAGCCGCCGACGCGGCGATCAGCGCGCCAAACACGCCTGTAGTGAACTTCATTGGTTTCCCCTTCGCTGAACCAAGCCTCCAACACCAGGTCGTTGATCGGGAGGATCAAGTTTCGACTTTTTCCGTCGGCAACGACCAGGACGCCGCACTGCCTTTCCAATCGCCTTGCTTCAATGTCCGCTGTTCGGTCGGACGTTCTTGATTACCAATGCTGTACCAGCGAAGTCACTCAGGCGGTCCAACGACGGCAGTACGCAGTTTGTTGATGTTAGTGAAGGCGGGTCGAAGGTCGCTTTGGTCCGCCCTGCGGATCTTCGACGGACGGAAATGCTGCGTGATGCACGAATGGCAGGTCTGGTGAAGCTGAACCGCAGCGCCATCTGCCCCAGCGAAAGACGGATCAGGACCGTTCGTGTCGGGCGAATTGCTGTGTGGCGGGTTGATGCTGCGCTGCATCCGAGGTCGGCTACCGAGCCCTTTTTCCTGCATGCTGCGTGCTACTCCAGCGGCGGAAAAGCCGACTGTACGGTCATCCGATTGTTTCAGTCGGATAGAGGGATCGCCTTGAACGATGCTTTGTCATCATGTTGCGGTCGAGGGCATAGTTTCTGGTAGGTCGAACGCGATGGCGCAGCTTTTCTGGAAGGTCTTCTGCGCACCCGGATTCCTGGTTCTCTGGGTTCTCTATATGTTTCCGAGCGAGTGGGGAATGAAGAGAAACGTTGTGCAAACAGGGAGGCAGTGGAAGGCAAGGAGTATACTTGCGCCCCTAATCTCGTCGGCAATCTACAGTGTAATTCTGGTCAGCTTGTTCAGTCCCATTCTTGAATTGTCATAGGTTCGAGCACCGTTGATGTTCCGATGGCGCAGGCTCTACCGTTGCTCTCGTACATCTATCGAACGCGTCACCGCGCTATTAGGGGCAAAGTGCGCAATGCGCAGGAAGCGGATGCTCCCCGCAGAGAGGTGAATGGCGGCAACGTCCGCTTCAGGGATGCTGCGCCGCAGCATCATTTGGCACAGCCAATGCCCGCTCTGGGCCGATCATGCCGGTTCCGCCGAAGGGAGCAATCACCCCGGCTCGCAGAAGCAGGATCATGGTGGGGCGGCGAATGCTGTTGACGAACCGGCGCTGATCCGCTCCTTGGCCGGATCGACGGGGTCGGGCTGCAGGTGTTTGCCATGGGATCACTGCCCGCTGACTGCCCGCACTGGCGAAGAATGAATACCAAATATCATCGTGACCCCACACACGTCCCCGCGCGAGCCGGACCGGGAAGGCCGGCCAGTAATCTGATCCCGGGGAACGAAGTGCGGTTCCTGTGTGGGGGAGCGTTTCTCAACGAGGTGACGCAGTCAAATCTCAACATGCGTGCAGGGCAATGAGAGTACGGAAGGTCCGCTCCCTGGATCGGGCAGGTTGACCAAACGTTGTTTTCGAAAGTTCGAGGCGATACCGTTCGGGCAAATATCGGATCCACTGAAGGAATATCGGCAATGTCCACCGTTCATGTCCTGGCCATCATCACCACAAAGCTCGGTCAACGCGAGGCGGTGTTGGAAAAATTTAACGCCAATGTCCCGGCCGTGTTGGCCGAAGATGGCTGCATTGCCTATGAGGCGACGATCGATGCTGATGGCGCGGGACCGATCCAGACCCCTGCAGGTGTCGACACCTTTGTCGTTGTCGAAAAATGGGCCAGCCTTGAAGCCCTCGCAGCGCATGGGGCGTCTGCGCACATGAAGGCCTATGCCGAGAGCACGAAGGACATGGTGGCGGACCGTGTGATCCACGTCTTGTCGCCAAGCTGAGACCATCGCCGGGGATACATGAATACCAGTTCCAGGAGCCATCCGGATGAGTGAAGAAAAACTGTTCCTAAACGGGTGGGAGCCGGCGACGCGCTATCCCGATCCGGCCGTGCAATCGTTGGATCCGGCATTCGACAAGTACCGCTTGCGTTTGGCCGCTGTCGAAAGATTGGCGACCGGGATGCGTTGGGCAGAAGGGCCCGTCTGGTTCGGCGATGCCCGTCACCTCCTGTGGAGCGATATTCCCAACAACAGGGTCCTGCGATGGTGCGAAGAAACCGGGCAGGTCAGTGAATTCAGGGCTCCATCGAATTTCGAAAACGGCCATACGCGTGATCGGCTGGGTCGCCTTCTGTCCTGTGAACATGGAGGACGACGCATCACCCGGACCGAGTATGACGGGACAATCACCACGTTGATGGACAGTTTCGAGGGCAAGCGGCTGAACTCGCCGAACGACCTCATCGTAAAATCCGATGGGACTGTCTGGTTCTCGGACCCGCTCTTCGGGATCCTGGGAAACTACGAGGGCCACAGATCCGGGTCGGAGCGTGGGGAAAGCGTCTACTGCCTCGATCCGGAGACCGGTGCGGCATGCGTCGTGGCCGAAGGGATCGGCGGACCGAATGGCCTGTGCTTCTCGCCAGACGAAAGCATTCTCTACATCATAGAATCCCGTGGCGTGCCCCATCACAAGATCCTGGCCTTCGATGTCGGCAAGGATGGCCGCTCATTGTCCAACAGACGGGTGTTGATCGACGCCGCTGGCGGCACACCCGATGGAATGCGCTGCGATATCGACGGCAACCTGTGGTGTGGCTGGGGCATGGGAGATCCCGATCTGGACGGGGTCATGGTCTTCGCGCCGGATGGAAAGCCAATCGGCCGCATCGCCTTGCCGGAGCGCTGCGCGAACCTCTGCTTTGGCGGACGCGCCAACAGCCGCCTGTTCATGGCCGCCTCCCAATCCATCTACGCGCTCTACGTGAACGTGGCGGGCGTCGCCGGCGGTTGAGGGCATGAATAACGTCAACAGGGCGTCGCTGCATGGCGCCAACGGCGGCCCCCTGTTCGGGTCGGTTGAACCTACGCTTTAGCTGACGCCCTGCGCGCGGCGCGCCGCATAATCGCGCAGCAAAGACACACGCCGCGGTCTGAAGCTGTGCCCATTGAGACGGGCCTGTTCGATCCCCGAGGCGTGGAAGACGCGCCAGTCCTGCCGCAGGCAGCACCAGACCAGCACCATCAGCGTTCCGTCCGAATAGCTAATGCCCAGTGGCCAGACCTCGCGCTCGGTGAGCCGGCCCTTGAGGTCGCGATATGAGACATCGAGCGCCAGTTCCTCCCAGCAGGCGCGACGCAGAAGCGACATGTCCACTTTCATTTCAACGCGCGCAGGCGGCGGACGGAAGCTGCGCAAGACAGTGTGCATGGCTTGCCGCGCCTGCCCGTCGGGCAGCGTGGCGATGATCCGGGAAAGAGCCGACTGGCCGGCCTCCTCCAGGTCCGCATCGCCCGTCTGGTGCAATTCTCCGACGGCGAGGACCAGCGCCTCGATCTCCAGCCGGGAGAAACTCTGCGGTGGCAAGGCAGGGTCCTCGGTCAGCCGGTAGCCCACCCCGGCCTCGCCATCGATCAGGGCACCGCCTGCGCGCAGCGTGGCAATGTCGCGGTAAAGCTGGCGCCGCGAGACGCCCGTCTCCGCCGCCAACCGCGCGGCCGTGGTCGGTGCCGGCAGGCGGCGCAGCGAGTCAATCAGGCGCATGAGGCGGTCAGTCCGAGCCATGCTGACGGATTCTGTCAGCACCCTGCGGCTAAAGCAAGGCATCACACAGTTTCAGGAGCCCCCCATGCCGACACTCTACCACGCACCAAACTCCCGCTCGACCTCCATCCTTGTCCTGATCGAGGAGATGGGCATCGCCGACCGCATCGACGTGATTGACGTCACGGTCGCCCGACAGGATGGCAGTGGCGGGCCGGACCCGCGCAATCCGCATCCCGAAGGCAAGGTGCCCTATCTGACCGACGGCGAGGACCATGTGCGCGAGCGCGGTGCCATCGTCGCCTATCTGACGGACAAGTTCCCTGAAGCGGGGCTCGGTCGACCTGTCGGGCACCCGCAGCGCGGCGCATACCTGAGCTGGCTGTTCTATTATCAGGGCGTGATGGAGCCGGTGCTGGTCCTTGACTGGGCGAAGATCGATCATCCCGTGCTGCACGCGACGTTCTGCGACCTGCAAGCCGCAATCGCCCGCCTGTCCGAAGCGCTGGACGGCCAGCCCTACCTTCTCGGAGATGAGTACTCGGCGGTCGACCTGCTTCTCTCGAGTCCCTTCCATTGGCTCCCGGACGCGATGCCGAAAGACCTCTCCATCCAGGCCTGGGTAAAGCGCTGCGCCAATCGTCCGGCATTGAAGGCCGTCACAGAACGGGAGGGTGCGAAATAGCAAGAACCGTTCGGGGCGTTGATCCGACACGTTTTGGCTGGGAAGCGGCTTTCCGGACAGATAGACATCCGATTGCCCGAGATCATCGCGAACTTTGTCCCGCACAAGGTGCGTTCTGCCTCCCGAGATGTTTGGGTGCGCGGCGAAAGTCAGCAGTGACCGGCTGCGCCGCAGAATAAGCAATGGGTGTCAGACGGCAGCTTAGGGCCGGGATTTCATCTACCGTTTCATGTTCTCGCGCCCGCAGGTCATGCCGAAAAAGGGCCGCAGCGCCATGATCTTGGCATATCTCTTTCTCGGCAGCGAAATGACGGCGTCTGAACACCGCCATGAAATGCCGCCCCTCCGGGCATCGCCAACTTTCGCGCGTTTCTCGCCACAGGCGTTCACTCGACAACAGCCGCCGACTCCATCTCTTCCTCTCGTCTGCGGATCAGGGCCTTGGCGCGTTTGAATTCGGGCGTGCCGGGCGCCAATTCGTGCAGACAGTACCGCAGCATCAGATCCTTTTCGTCGTCGGAGCTGCCTTGTTGCGCTGTGAGATCGCCGAGGATCCGCATTCGGTCTGTCTCGGTCATTTTCCCATAGTAGGTTTCGGTGGTGACCAGGCTGTCATGGCCAAGGTTCAGCGACCAGGCCTTCAGCGCTTTGGAGGTTGTGCATATGCGATCTCCAAGCGCTTTGAGGCAGTGACGAGCGGCGTGCGGCGTATAGTGGTTTCCCGTTCCCGAACAGGCCTGCTGGAAGGCGCGCGTTATCGGATCGGTCGTCAGCAGGATGGGGATGTTCTCATGGTCCCCTAGCGGCGCCGTCAGATACTTCCCGGCAGGAAAGAGCGCATCGTCAGGACCGAAGCCAAGCGCCGAAATCTCTTCCTTCCAGGCGACCACGCAATGCGCAAAGCTCTCGGGCATGGGAAACCAGCGAACCGTGAAGCTCTTGCCGTTCTTGGCGTGCATTTCCCGGCCGTCCTGAACAGCCATCCTGGCTTCGGTGTCCAGATGCTTCAGCTTCATGGAAAGCAACGCGGCGGCCCGCAACCCGGTCAGGAAGGCACAAGCCACGATTGCCTTGTTGCGGCGTTGGAGCCGGGTCACTCCGGGCATCGAAGAGATCATGTCCTCGGCTTCGTCAATCGTCGGATACTCCTTCATTGGGGGCGGCAGGGCTTTGGCCATCTGCTTGCGGGGATGCCACGTTCCGGCTCGAGGCCAGGCACCGGTTGTCCTGTCCCTTGGTTGAGGCATTGCACGCTTGGCTGCGCGC
>NZ_JBFBVU010000037.1:0-25970 GCF_040689105.1 Meridianimarinicoccus marinus | reverse complement strand
GGGATGGCGGGATCCGCGAGTTCCTCTGCGACGAGCAATGTGACGCCGACCTCATCGAACGCATCATGGCCGACGAGAAATACCGGTGAGGCAAGACGGCCCTCGGCGTAGCTTTACCATTCAGCAGACACGACGAGGCGTTGAAATCGGCGACGCAACTGTGCCTACGGATTTCCCGCGACGGGCATTGAGTTGAGCGTTGCAAGAGACCGTTTACCGAGTGGCCGAACAGTATTTCGCAGTGCCTGACGGTTCACCCTCTGCTCAAGCGCGGATTCCACAAGGGACTCAAAACTCGACTGTACACCCGCATGAGTCGACGTTCTTCGAACGAGCCTCGAACAGTATCACTGCCAAGCGACGCCTTTCACCAAATTTTCCAAATGGGGCCGGCAGGCAAACGCCCCACCTAACCCACTGATTACATTCAGATATGCTGAGGACTTTGGTGCCCAGGAGAGGACTCGAACCTCCACGTCCATACGGACACTAGCACCTGAAGCTAGCGCGTCTACCAATTCCGCCACCTGGGCAGGTGTCGTGGAAGCGGCGTTTAGACTTGCTGCGGGGGGGTGTCAACACGGGGTGCGAAACTTTCTGAAAAAATCTCTGCGCAGGCCTTCCGGTCCCGCCGCGACGCGATGCGCCTTGCCGGGGAGGGGTCCGGGCGATACATCCCAAAGGGAAATGCGCGGAGGCCAGAGATGACGCAACTTGTGACTGTTTTCGGGGGATCGGGCTTTGTCGGGCGCTATATCGTGCGCCGCCTTGCCAAGGAAGGTTACCGCGTGCGCGTGGCGGTGCGGCGCCCGAACGAGGCGATTTTCGTGAAGCCCTATGGCGTCGTCGGTCAGGTCGAACCGGTGTTCTGCAACATCCGCGACGACGACTCGGTGCGCTCGGTTCTGGGCGGGGCCGAGGCGGCGGTGAACTGCGTGGGTATTCTGAACGAATTCGGGAAGAACAAGTTCGACGAGGTCCAGGTCGAAGGGCCGGGCCGGGTGGCACGGCTGGCTGCTGAGGCCGGGATCTCGCGCATGGTGCACGTGTCGGCCATCGGGGCCGATGCGGACAGCGACAGCGCTTATGCCCGCACCAAGGCCGCCGGCGAGGCCGCGGTGCTGGAGCATCAGCCGGATGCGGTGATCCTGCGGCCGTCGATCGTGTTCGGACCCGAGGACGGTTTCTTCAACCGCTTTGCCAGCATGGCACGATTTGGCCCGGTGCTGCCGCTGGTGGGTGCCGACACGAAATTTCAGCCGGTCTATGTGGACAACGTGGCCGAAGCTGCTGTCATGGGCGTGACCGGCGCCGCCGCCCCCGGCGTCTATGAACTGGGCGGCCCGGATGTGGCCAGCTTCCGCGACCTGATGCAGGACATGCTCAAGGTCATCCGCCGCCGCCGCCTGATCGTGAATACACCCTTCTGGATCGCCGGTATCATGGGCGCCAGTCTGGATCTGGCGCAGAAGATCGGCATGGGCCTGATCGAGAACAAGATGCTGACCGCCGACCAGGTGCGCAACCTGCGCAACGACAACGTGGTTTCGGACGGCGCGCGGGGGCTGGCCGATCTGGGCATTACGCCGGTGGCGTACGGTGCAGTGCTGGATGACTACCTGTGGCGCTTCCGTCCCACCGGCCAGTACGAAGAGCTGACCGAATCCGCCAAGGACATGAAAGCCTGATCCGGCACTCTTGGCACGGATCACGGGGCGGTCTTCACGGCCGCCCTTGTCCTGTCAGCTATAGGCGATGCCCAGCAGGATCAGCCCCAGGATCACCCGGTAGATCACATAGGGCGTGAAGCTGACCGACTTCAGCAACCGCATCATCAGTATCAGCGCCAGCAGCGCCGAGCCGAAGGCGAAGACCGCCGCAATGGCCGCATCCAGCGCCAGTGTGGGGTCCCAATGCGCCATCACGTCCAGCGTCAGCAGCCCGCCTGCCATGGCAATGGTCGGGATCGACATGAGCATGGCCAGTTTGGCGCCATCCTCCCGCGTATAGCCCAGGGCACGGGCGCCGGTGATGGTGATGCCCGACCGAGAGGTGCCAGGGATCAGCGCCAGCACCTGCCACAGCCCCATGACGACGGCATCGCGCAGGGTCCAGTCTTCGGCCTTACGAACCTTGGGCCCCCTCTGGTCGAAGACATACAGAACGATGCCGAACACCAGCATGGTCCAGCCGATCACCGCGACCGAGCGCATGGCGTCGTTCAGCCCGGTGACCTTCAGGATCAGCCCGACGATCACCACCGGCACCGTCGCCACCGCCAGCAGGAAGGCCAGCCGCGCCCCCGGCGTGTCGATCCGCCCTCGCAGCAACCGCAGTGTTCCTACCGCGGCCAGCTTCACGTCGGGCCAGAAATACAGGATCACGGCGAACAAAGTGCCTACGTGAACGGCCACGTCGATGGCCAGGCCCTGATCGTCCATGCCGGTCAGATTCGGCAGGAGAATCAGGTGGCCCGACGAGGAAATGGGCAAGAATTCGGTCACGCCCTGGATGACGGCGATCAGAAGAAGGTGAAACAGGGACATATATCTGGGATCCGGACTTTGGAAGGGAACTCGTAAGATATTGAAAAAGCAAGAAGTTCTGAAATGTATGTTAGTAGTTATGACTTACATTTCGGACTTCCGACCTCAGGATGCTGCATTGCCGCAGGCGCAACGGGGAAAATAGGTCACTACTTATGACTTTTCATTTCCTCTTCTCCCTACTAAAAGGCCCCTGACCCCAGACGAGCGAGGTAACGGGATGGCCAAGCAAAAGATGCTTCAGTTTGTGTCCGTAGCACGGGACATGCCTGAAAAGCGTGCGCCCAATCTTCGCAACCAGGACTTCGGTGAAATCTACGCGGAATTTGCCGCGCAGAAGGCGGAAGAGCAAGCGAGCCGGTGCAGCCAGTGTGGCGTGCCATATTGCCAGACGCATTGCCCTTTGCACAACAACATTCCCGACTGGTTGCGCATGACCGCCGAAGGGCGGCTTGAGGAAGCCTATGAACTCAGCCAGGCGACCAACACCTTCCCTGAGATCTGCGGCCGCATCTGCCCGCAGGACAGGTTGTGCGAAGGCAATTGCGTGATTGAACAGTCGGGCCATGGCACCGTGACCATCGGCTCGGTCGAGAAATACATCACCGACACCGCTTTTGAAAAAGGCTGGGTCAAGCCCATTGTTCCGGCGGCGGAACGCGGCGAGAGCGTCGGCATCATCGGCGCGGGTCCCGGTGGTCTGGCCGCGGCCGACCGTCTGCGCCGCGCGGGTGTGCAGGTCACGGTCTATGACCGCTACGACCGCGCCGGCGGGCTGCTGACCTATGGCATCCCCGGTTTCAAGCTGGAAAAACCCGTCGTCATGCAGCGCATCGAGCAGCTGGAACAGGGCGGCGTCACCTTCAAGCTGAACTGCACCGTGGGCGAGGACATTTCCTTTGCCGACATCCGCAAGGCACATGATGCTGTGATGATCGCCACCGGCGTCTACAAGACCCGCGATCTGCAAGGCCCCGGCTCGGGCGCCGAGGGCATCGTGCGCGCCATCGACTACCTGACCGCCTCGAACCGCGTCGGCTTTGGCGACACTGTCGCCGAATACGAAAGCGGCGAGTTGAACGCCGCAGGCAAGAAGGTCGTGGTCATCGGCGGCGGCGACACCGCCATGGACTGCGTGCGCACCGCCGTGCGGCAGGGCGCCGAAAGCGTCAAATGCCTGTACCGCCGCGACCGGACCAACATGCCGGGCTCGCAACGCGAGGTGGCCAATGCCGAGGAAGAAGGCGTGGAATTCGTCTGGCTGTCGGCGCCCAAGGGCTTTGCCGGCGATCCGGTCAGCGGTGTCATGGTGCAGAAGATGCGCCTGGGCGCGCCGGATGCCACCGGCCGCCAGATGCCCGAGTTGATCGAAGGCGCGGACTATGTGGAAGAGGCCGACCTGGTGGTCAAGGCGCTTGGGTTCGAGCCGGAAGACCTGCCGACGCTTTGGGGCCAGCCGGATCTGGAAGTGACCCGCTGGGGCACCGTGAAGGCCGATTTCCGCACCCATCAGACCGCGATGGATGATGTTTACGCGGTCGGCGATATCGTGCGCGGCGCCTCGCTGGTGGTCTGGGCCATCCGCGACGGACGCGAGGCGGCCGACGCGATGCTGGCAACATTCGACGCGAAATCCGCGTCGGTGGCGGCAGAATAAGCCGCGCTGGAAAACGTCTGGCCCGCGTATGGCAGACGTATGGCTTCCGGGCTGGCCGCCAAGGCCGGCCTGTCCCGAACCGGGTCAGACAGTTTGACCTGTTTCGGCCCTGCAACGGAAAGGACTGAGCGATGGCTTCGACAACCGGCAGCTGCCTGTGTGGCGCAGTCCGTTACACCCTCGCCGAAGCGCCCGAAAGCTATGGTGCCTGCCATTGCGGCATATGCCGCCGCTGGACCGGCGGAATCGAGTTGGGCCTTCAGGTGCCGCCCGGCGGCGTGACCTTCGAGGGCGAAGACAACATCCGCACCTACTGCTCGTCCGACTGGGCCGAGCGCGGGTTCTGCGGCACTTGCGGCAGCAACCTGTTCTGGCGGCTGACCGCCCCCGGCCCGATGCACGGCATGATGTCCGTCACCGCGGGCACGCTGGACAGCCTGGAAGGGCTGACCCTGACATCCGAGGTCTACATCGACCACAAGCCGGCGGGCCATGCCTTTGCCGGTGACACCAAGAAAATGACCGAGGCCGACATTCTTGCGATGGTCGCCGCCTCCAATCCGGGAGACCCCACATGACCAATTTCGATCAGGCCTGGGTGGCCCAGCAAGAAGCACAGCGCGCCTTTCTGGCGGAACAGGGCATGTATCTGCCCGAGGAAGAGAAAGCCAACTGCGGCGTCGGCCTTGTGGTCAGCGTCGATGGCACCCCGTCGCGGCAGGTGGTCGAATCGGGCATCACTGCCCTGAAGGCGATCTGGCACCGGGGCGCCGTGGATGCGGATGGCAAGACCGGCGACGGTGCGGGCATTCACGTTCAGATCCCGGCCCCGTTCTTCTACGACCAGATCCGCCGCACCGGCCACGAGCCGAACATGGATCAGCTGATTGCCGTGGGCCAGGTCTTCCTGCCGCGCACCAATTTCGGCGCGCAGGAAACCTGCCGGACCATCGTCGAGGCCGAGGTTCTGCGCATGGGCTATTACATCTACGGATGGCGCCATGTGCCGGTGGATATTTCCTGCCTTGGCGAAAAAGCCAATGCGACCCGCCCTGAGATCGAGCAGATCATCATCTCCAACAACAAGGGCGTCGACGAGGAAACCTTCGAGCGCGAGCTTTACGTCATCCGCCGCCGGATCGAGAAAGCCGCCGCCGCGCAGGGCGTGGGCGAGCTGTACATCTGTTCGCTCAGCTGCCGGTCGATCATCTACAAAGGCATGATGCTGGCCGAGCAGGTGGCGGAATTCTACCCCGACCTGATGGACGACCGGTTTGAATCCGCCTTCGCGATCTACCACCAGCGCTATTCGACCAACACCTTCCCGCAGTGGTGGCTGGCCCAGCCGTTCCGCATGTTGGCGCACAACGGCGAGATCAACACGCTGAAGGGCAACATCAACTGGATGAAAAGCCACGAGATCCGCATGGCCTCGGCGACCTTTGGCGACCTGGCCGAGGACATCAAGCCGATCGTGCGGCAGGGGTCGTCGGACTCCGCCGCGCTGGATTCGGTATTCGAGGTTCTGGTGCGGGCCGGACGCTCGGCACCGATGGCGAAAACCATGCTGGTACCGGAAAGCTGGTCCAAGCAGGCGGTGGAACTGCCGCCCGCGTGGCGCGACATGTATTCCTACTGCAACTCGGTGATGGAGCCTTGGGACGGTCCGGCCGCGCTGGCCATGACCGATGGCCGCTGGGTCTGTGCCGGGGTGGACCGCAACGGGCTGCGCCCGATGCGCTATGTGGTGACCGGCGACGGCCTGCTGATCGCGGGATCGGAAGCGGGCATGGTGCCGGTGGATGAAGCCACCGTGGTGGAAAAGGGCGCGCTGGGTCCGGGGCAGCTGATCGCCGTCGATATGACCGACGGCAAGCTCTACCACGACACCGAGATCAAGAACCGTCTGGCCGCGGCACAGCCGTTCGGCGATTGGGTCGGCAAGATCAACGATCTGAGCGAAACCCTGGACGGGCTGGCCGAAACCGCCGTGTTCTCGGGCGCCGAGCTGCGCAAGCGGCAGATCGCGGCGGGCTACAGCATCGAGGAACTGGAACAGATCCTCACGCCCATGGCCGAGGATGCCAAGGAGGCGCTGGCCTCGATGGGCGATGACACGCCGTCGGCGGTGCTGTCCGAGAAATACCGCCCCCTGAGCCATTTCTTCCGGCAGAACTTCAGCCAGGTGACCAACCCGCCGATCGACAGCTTGCGCGAATACCGCGTGATGAGCCTGAAGACGCGCTTCGGCAACCTCAAGAACGTGCTGGACGAGGACAGCAGCCAGACCGAGATCCTGGTGCTGGACAGCCCCTTCGTGGGCAACGCCCAGTTCGAGGAGCTCAAGCGCCAGTTCAACGCGCCGGTGAAAGAGATCGACTGTACCTTCCCCGCCGGCGGCGGCGACCGCGCCCTGCGCAAATGCCTCAACCGCATCCGGGACGAGGCCGAAGAGGCCGTGCGTTCGGGCGCCGGCCATCTGATCCTGACCGACATTCACCAGAATGAAGACCGGGTGCCGATGCCGATGATCCTGGCGACTTCGGCGATCCACAGCGGGCTGACCGACAAGGGGCTGCGGACCTTCTGTTCGATCTGCGTGCAATCGGCGGAATGTATCGACCCGCATTACTTCGCGGTGCTGATCGGCGCGGGTGCGACGGTGGTGAACCCCTATCTGGCCGAGGACAGCCTGGCCGACCGCATCGAGCGCGGCCTGCTGGAGATGTCGCTGTCCGAAGCGGTGGCGCGCTATCGCAATGCCATCGACCAGGGCCTTCTGAAGATCATGGCGAAGATGGGGATCTCGGTGATTTCCTCGTATCGCGGCGGCCTGAACTTCGAGGCCGTGGGCCTGAGCCGCGCCATGTGCGCCGAGTTCTTCCCCGGCATGCACAGCCGCATTTCCGGCATCGGCGTGGTCGGCATCCAGCGCAAGCTGGAACAGGTCCATGCCAAGGGCTGGCGCGGCGGCCAGGACGTGCTGCCCATCGGCGGTTTCTACAAGGCGCGCCGCACCGGCGAGACCCACGCCTGGGAAGCGCAGTCCATGCACATGATGCAATCGGCCTGTGACCGGGCCTCGTTCGAGATGTGGAAGCAGTATTCGGCCAAGATGCGGTCGAACCCGCCGATCCACCTGCGCGACCTGCTGGACATCAAGCCGCTGGGCAAGCCAGTGCCGATCGAAGAGGTGGAAAGCATCACCTCGATCCGCAAGCGTTTCGTGACGCCGGGCATGTCGCTGGGGGCGCTGAGCCCCGAGGCGCACAAGACCCTGAACGTGGCCATGAACCGTATCGGTGCGAAGTCCGACAGCGGCGAGGGCGGCGAGGATCCGGCGCATTTCCATCCCGAGCCCAACGGCGACAACCCGTCGGCGAAGATCAAGCAGGTGGCCTCGGGCCGGTTCGGCGTCACCGCCGAATACCTCAACCAGTGCGAAGAGCTTGAAATCAAGGTGGCCCAGGGCGCAAAGCCCGGCGAGGGCGGCCAGCTTCCGGGCATGAAGGTCACCGATCTGATCGCGCGGCTGCGCCATTCCACCAAGGGCGTGACGCTGATCTCGCCGCCGCCGCACCACGACATCTATTCGATCGAGGATCTGGCGCAGCTGATCTACGACCTGAAGCAGATCAACCCGCGCTGCAAGGTGACGGTGAAGCTGGTGGCCTCCTCGGGTGTCGGCACCATCGCCGCCGGGGTGGCCAAGGCCAAGGCCGACGTGATCCTGATCTCGGGGCACAATGGCGGCACCGGGGCCTCGCCCGCGACCTCGATCAAATACGCCGGCCTGCCGTGGGAAATGGGCCTGACCGAAGCGCATCAGGTTCTGTCGATGAACAAGCTGCGCAACCGGGTCACCCTGCGCACCGACGGCGGGTTGCGCACCGGGCGTGACATCGTCATCGCCGCGCTGATGGGGGCCGAGGAATACGGCATCGGCACCGCTGCCCTGATCGCCATGGGCTGCATCATGGTGCGCCAGTGCCAGTCCAACACCTGCCCGGTGGGCGTGTGTACGCAGGACGAAAGCCTGCGCGCCAAGTTCACCGGCTCGGCCGACAAGGTGGTCAACCTGATCACCTTCTACGCCACCGAGGTGCGCGAGATCATGGCCGACATGGGCGTGCGCACGCTGGACGAGATCATCGGCCGCGCCGATCTTCTCAGCCAGGTCAGCCGTGGGTCTGCGCATCTGGACGATCTGGATCTGAACCCGCTGCTGATCACCGTCGATGGCGCCAAGGACGCGAAATACGACCGCAACAAGCCGCGCAACCCGGTGCCCGACACGCTGGACGCCGAGATCGTCGAGGATGCGGCGCGTTTCCTGCAGGACGGCGAGAAGATGCAGCTGTCCTATGCGGTGCAGAACACCCGCCGGACGGTGGGCACCCGCACCTCCAGCCACATCGTGCGGCGCTTCGGGATGCGCAATTCGCTGCAGCCCGACCACCTGACGGTGAAGCTGACCGGCTCGGCCGGCCAGTCGCTGGGGGCCTTTGCGGCACCGGGGCTGAAGCTGGAAGTGCAGGGCGATGCCAACGACTATGTCGGCAAGGGCCTGTCGGGCGGCACCATCGTGGTGAAGCCGCAGCAGGTCAGCCCGCTGGTGGCGTCGAAGAACACCATCATCGGCAACACCGTGCTGTACGGTGCCACCGACGGTTACCTGTTTGCCGCCGGGCGCGCGGGCGAGCGCTTCGCCGTGCGCAACTCGGGCGCGACGGTGGTGATCGAGGGCTGCGGCTCGAACGGCTGTGAATACATGACCGGCGGGATCGCGGTGATCCTGGGCACCATCGGCGCCAACTTCGGCGCCGGGATGACCGGCGGCATGGCCTATCTCTACGATCCCGAGGGCGCGGCCCCGGCCGTGATGAACATGGAGACCCTGGTGACCTGCCCGGTGACCCAGGATCATTGGGAAACCCAGCTGAAGGGCCTGGTCGAGCGGCATCTGGCGGAAACCGGCAGCCGCAAGGCCGCCGACATCCTGCAGCACTGGGACGTGGAGAAGGCCAACTTCCTGCAGATCTGTCCCAAGGAGATGCTGGTGCATCTGCCGCATCCGCTGGGCATCCCGGCAGAAGCGGTGCCGGCCGAGTAGACCGCCAGGGGCGGCTCCCGCCCCTTGGACGATCTGCCGATCGCAGAGCGTTGGGCGTGGCAGGCGCGGGCATTCGCCCGCGCCTGCCTGCGTTTGGCGGGCGGCTGCGCGCAATTCCGCTGAAGTGCGGCCCCGTGGCGACGGTGGACTCTTCTGCTGAGAGGCCTGTTTGCGGGCAGGTCTGCCGCAAACAGGCCCTTTCCAGAATGGGAAATGAGTCGCGCCCGCCTCAAGGCCGCTCGTGCCTCGGGCCTTGACCCGGCCCCGACTCACGGTTTTTGTGGCGGCGGGCGGATTCAACCGTGCCGAATGACGAACAACAGGGAAATTTCATATGGCCGATTTGATTGTGGTTGCCTTTGACGACGAAGCCACGGGGTTCGAACTGCGCGCCGAACTGGCGAAATTGCAGAAGGAATACCTGCTGGAGATGGAGGACGCCGTTGTCGTCACCAAGGATGACAAGGGCAAGGTCAAGCTGCATCAGGCGATGAACCTGACCGCCGCCGGGGCCGTGGGCGGCTCGTTCTGGGGCCTGCTGATCGGGGTCCTGTTCCTGAACCCGCTGGTTGGTGTGGCCGCCGGCGCCGGGGCCGGCGCGGTGTCGGGCGCGCTGACCGATCTGGGCGTGAACGACAAGTTCATGAAGGAAATGGGCGAGAGCCTGACGCCGGGCGGCAGCCAGGTCTTCATCCTGCTGAAGAAGGTCACCGGCGACAAGGTTCTGGAGAACCTTCAGGACTTCCGCAACAAGGGCAGGGTTCTGCAGACCTCGTTGAGCCACGACAATGAAGAGGCGCTGAGGAAACTGCTGGAAGGCGCGGACGGGTAAGACACACGCGCCGCGACCCGTCAGTGTGACATCAGTATTGGAGAAAGATCATGCAACTGAAGTTCATTTTTTCTGCCCTGCTGATCGCGCTGGCGACGCAGGCCCAGGCGGTTTCCCTGAAGCTGAACTATCAGGGCGCCGACATGCCCCTTGTGTCCGGGCCACAGGATCCGGGGCGGCCGTTCTACCCGGCCTTCTTCGGCGATATCGTGTTGAGCGAGGCCGCCTATGGCGGGAGTTTCGCGGGCCAAACCGTGCAATTCTATGGCATCAACGGTCCGGGCGATCCGAACAACCAGACCGCCGGGATCGTGTCGTGGAATTTTTCGTTCCCGCTGTACGCGGTGGCGGGCAGTGCGATCAGCTTCACCTTCGGGCCCACCTATCAGCTGCTGTCGTGGGATCTGGATGCGCTGGACGGGCCGCCGGATTACGCGATGAGCCCGCTGTACGATTCGGTCTATGGCGGGTTGGGCGGCACTTATCGGGTGGCGGCCAGCGATTGGTCAGTGTCGCAGGTGCCACTGCCGGGCGCGGCGGGGCTGCTGGGCGTGGCGCTGCTGGGGCTGGGCGCCCTGCGGCGTCGGCGCTGACACCCGCGTCTTGGCGCGCCCTGTGCGGGCCGATAGGGTCCGGCTGTGACGAAACGGAAAACGACCCCCAAAGCGGCGCGCGGGCGCCGGATCTGGCGCTGGCTTCGGCTGGCGCCTTTGCTCGTGTTGGTCCTGTTGGGCGGGGTGCTGGCCGCCTATGCGGTGGTGCCGATCCCCACCACCCCCTACATGCTGAGCGAGCGCGCGCGTCTGGGCGAGATCCGGTATGACTGGCGCGACATCGAGGACATTGCCCCGGTGATGGCGCGCGCCGCCGTGGCTGCCGAGGATGCCAATTACTGCACCCACTGGGGGTTCGACATGGCCGCCCTGCGCGCGGCCATCGACGGCGGGCTGACGCGCGGCGGCTCGACGATCAGCCAGCAGGTGGTGAAGAACGTCTTCCTGTGGCAGGGGCGCAGCTGGCCGCGCAAGGCGCTGGAGGCGCTGCTGACCCCGGCGGTGGAACTGGTCTGGTCGAAGAAGCGGATCCTGGAGGTCTATCTGAACGTCGCCGAATTCGACGCGGGCGTTTTCGGTGTGGGGGCGGCGGCACCCTGGTACTTTGGGGTCAGCGCCGACAAGCTGAGCGCCACACAGGCCGCACGGCTGGCCGCCGTGCTGCCCAATCCCAAGGAACGCTCGGCCTCGAACCCCTCGGCCAGCATGCGCCGTCGGGCGGCCTCCATCGCCGATGGGGCGGCGACAATCCGGCGCGATGGTCGCGCCGACTGTTTCAGCGGTTGATCTGCCCCCGTCTTCACGGCAAGACGAAGGAAACTCCTGACACCCGAGCCGCAATGACCGTCCTGTATCATCACCCGCTGTGCCCGTTCAGCCGCAAGGTGCGCCTGACCCTGTCCGAGAAACGCCTGGACACGGATTTGCAGGAAGAGAAATTCTGGGAAAAATCCCCCGATCATCTGGCCCGCAACCTTGTGGGGCGGGTACCGGTGCTGAAGATCGACGGGCTGGTGCTGAGCGAGAGCAACGCGATCTGCGAATACCTGGAAGAGGTCTATCCCACCCCGGCCCTGATGCCCGGCGATCCGCGTGAACGGGTCGAGGTGCGCCGCCTGGTGGGGATCTTCGACGACAGCTTCTATCACGAGGTCTCGGTCAAGATCCTGGGCGAGCGGGTGATGAAGAAGATCACCGGCGCCGGCCAGCCCGACAGCCGCAACGTCAAGGACGGGATGATGCGGATCAAGTTCTACCTCGACTATATGGGCGAACTGCTGGACCGCCGCCGCTGGCTGGCGGGCGACGTGATGACGGCGGCCGATTTCGCCGCCGCCGCGCAGCTTTCGGTGCTGGACTATACCTCGGACGTTGACTGGAACCGCAGCGCGGTGCTGAAGGACTGGTACGCCAAGATCAAGTCGCGCCCGGCCTATCGGCCCCTGCTGCGCGACATGGTGGCGGGATTTCCACCACCACTGCATTATTCCGATCTGGATTTCTGACACGCCGGGCCGCGCGGCCCGAACAGAACGGGCGGGACCATGGCCAAGGCATCACGCGACCCCGAGGCCCTGAAGGCCGCGCTGCGCGACGAGGCGCTGGCAGAGGGCTTTGCCGACATGGGCATCTGCCGCCCCGATGCGGTGCCCGAGATCGCCGACCGGCTGGCGCAGTTCGTGGCCGAAGGGCGGCACGGGCAGATGGGCTGGATGGCCGAACGGATGCAGTGGCGCGGCGCGCCCGACGCCCTGTGGCCCGCGGCGCAAAGCGTCATCATGCTGGCCGAACCCTATACGCCCGATCACGATCCGCGCGCGGTGCTGGAGCAGGCTGACCGTGCCGCGATCAGCGTCTATGCCCAGAACCGCGACTACCATGACATCGTCAAGAAGCGGCTGAAACGCGTGGGCCGCTGGCTGCTGGCGCAGCCCGAAGCGGCGGACGCCGAGATCAAGGTCTTCGTCGATACCGCCCCGGTGATGGAAAAGCCGCTGGCGGCGGCGGCGGGGCTGGGCTGGCAGGGCAAGCACACCAACCTGCTCAGCCGCGATCTGGGCAACTGGTTTTTCCTTGGGGCGATCTTCACCACCCTGGCCCTGCCCGTCGATGCCCCAGCGCGCGAAAACTGCGGCAGTTGCACCGCCTGTCTGGATGTCTGCCCGACCGATGCTTTCCCGGCGCCCTTCCAACTGGATGCGCGGCGCTGCATTTCCTACCTGACGATCGAACACAAGGGCCCGGTGGACGAAGACCTGCGGCCCGGACTGGGCAACCACATCTACGGCTGCGACGATTGCCTGGCCGCCTGCCCGTGGAACAAGTTCGCGGTAGCCGCACAAGAGGTTCGCTATGCCGCGCGCGACGATCTGCGCGCGCCACCGCTGGCCGAACTGGCCGGACTGGACGATGCCGGGTTCCGGGCGCGATTCAGCGGCTCTCCGATCAAACGCATCGGGCGGGACCGATTCATCCGCAACGTGGTTTACGCCATCGGCAACAGCGGCGATGCCGTGCTCCGACCCGTCCTGGAAAATCTGGTGCAGGATCCATGCCCGACGGTGCGGGACGCGGTTCAATGGGCACTGGCGCGCCTGCCCGGCGGCCCTTCTGCCGGTTAACCCTGTCGCTATGCAGGGGCCGGGCGGAACGGGCTTGAGACCGGACCGCGAAAAAACCAGCCCATCGGGATCGTCGCGCGTGGGGAAACCGGATAGAACCGCCACATGAGTGTTGTTTCCGCCCCCCCGCACCAGCCGTTTCGCGGCATTCTGTACAAACTGATCGCGGTGCTGTCATTCGTCATCATGGCCAGCCTTGTGAAGGCCGCCGCCGCCGAAGGCGTACCGCCCGGCGAGGCGGTGTTCTTCCGGTCGTTCTTTGCCCTGCCGGTGATCCTGGCCTGGGTGATCTGGCAGGGAAAACTGCAGGGCGCGCTGCGTGTCAAAAGCCCCACCGCCCATGTGCTGCGCGGCGTGGTGGGCACCGCCGCCATGGGGTTGGGCTTTGCCGGGCTGGCCTATCTGCCGCTGCCCGAGGCGATTGCCCTTGGCTATACCATGCCGCTGCTGGTGGTGATCTTCGCCGCCATGTTCCTGAAGGAAAACGTCGGCATCTTCCGCTTTTCGGCGGTCATCATCGGCTTTGTCGGGGTCGGCATCATCCTGGCCCCGCGCCTGACAATCACCCCCGGCGGGGTGGCCGACCGCGAGGCCCTGGGCGCGCTTCTGGTGCTGATGAGCGCCTGTTTCGCCTCGCTGGCGCAGATCCACATCCGCAACATGGTGCAGGTCGAACAGACCAGCGCCATCGTCTTCTGGTTCTCGGTGACATCCTCGGTACTGGCCCTGCTGACGCTGCCCTTCGGCTGGGTGCTGCCGCCGGCGCCGATCGTCGGGCTGCTGGTGGTGGCGGGGCTGCTGGGCGGCTTCGGGCAGATCTTCCTGACCTCAAGTTACCGCTTTGCCGAGGCCTCGCTGATCGCGCCGTTCGAATATGCCTCGATGCTGGTATCGCTGGTGATCGGCTATTTCGTGTTCCAGGAGATTCCGACGCCGCAGGTGCTGATCGGCGCCTCGGTGGTGATTGCCGCCGGGGTCATCATCATCCTGCGCGAACGCCACCTTGGGTTGCAGCGCGCCAAGTCGCGCGAGACCATGACACCGCAAGGTTAGGTTGTATTTCGGAATCGGCCGGAATCATGCTAGGGTGAGCACCCCAATCGATCAGGAGATTGCCATGAGACGCCATGTTCTGGACCACACCAAAGCCCGGACCACGTCAGGGATGAAGCTGTCTTTTTCGCGCATTGAAAAGGAGACGGGGCCCCGGCGGGAGACATTGTTGCTGCAACGCCGTCCCAAGCAGCGCACCGCCGAAAACATGATGCGGGCCTTCGCGCGGATCGAGCGCGGCTATACCGCCTGACCCTCGGCCCTGAAATGAAAATGGCGCCCCGACGGGCGCCATACTTGCCTTGTGCCGCGATGGGCGGTGTGTGTCAGGCGCGCACCAGCTTTTCGTAGGAGTCCGAGATGTCGCGCGCCAGGGCGCCGACTTCGAAGGTGTAATCCCCGATCTGGCCCACCGGCGTGACCTCGGCGGCGGTGCCGGTCAGCCAGCACTGTTCGAATCCTTCCAGCTCCTCGGGCATGATGTGGCGTTCATGCACGGTGATGCCTTTTTCCTTCAGCATCTGGACAACCGTCTGCCGGGTCAGCCCGTTCAGGAAGCAATCGGGCAGCGGCGTGTGCACCTCGCCATCCTTCACGAAGAAGATGTTGGCGCCGGTGGCTTCGGCCACATAGCCGCGATAGTCGAACATCATCGCATCCGAACAGCCCTTGGCCTCGGCCGCGTGCTTGGACATGGTGCAGATCATGTAAAGACCGGCGGCCTTGGCATGGCAGGGGATGGTTTCCGGCGACGGGCGTTTCCACTTGGAGATGTCCAGCTTGGCGCCCTTCATCTTGGCATCGCCATAATAGGCGCCCCATTCCCAGGCCGCCACGGCCAGACGCACCGGGTTGCGGGCCGAAGCGACGCCCATGTCTTCACCCGCGCCGCGCCAGGCAATGGCGCGCACATAGGCATCCGACAGGCCGTTGGCCTTCATGGTGGCGTATTTTGCCTCTTCGATCTGCTCGACGGTCCAGGGCACCTGGAAGTCGATCAGCTCGGCCGATCGTTTCAGCCGTTCGGAATGCGCCACCGATTTGAAGATCTTGCCGCCATAGGCACGCTCGCCTTCGAACACGGAAGAGGCGTAGTGCATCGCATGGGTCAGGATATGTACCTTGGCATCGCGCCACGGCACCAGGGTTCCGTCCAGCCAGATTTTGCCGTCGCGATCGTCGTAGCCACCCGCCATCATTCCATCCTTTTCATGCGGCCCGTTCGGGGATTGTCAAAAGTTGCGCATCTCAGGTCCGAAGCGGACTAAATATTGCGCAATTTCAGGAAGGGAGGTAGCGGTTGAGTCTTGGAAAGTCAACAAGGCTGACGTAAAATCGGGGCAATTCCTGAAAAGTGATCGAGCGGTAACATGGACGGGCACAGCGGCGAGAAACTGCTTTATCTCACGGATGAGCAGCTGCGGAAGGGAATCGAGGCGATGTTCTTCGCCTATCGCGGGTTCACCTCGGACCCGGATCGAATCCTTGAGAAATACGGCTACGGGCGGGCGCATCATCGCGCCCTGCATTTCGTGAACCGAAGTCCGGGCACCACGGTGAACAACCTGCTGGGCATTCTGGGCGTCACCAAACAGTCGCTGAACCGGGTGCTGCGCTCGCTGGTCGATGACGGGCTGGTGGAAAGCCGGGTGGGCCAGCGCGACAAGCGCGAGCGGCACCTATACCTGACCCCCAGCGGCACCAGCCTGGAACGCAAGCTGGCCGATGCCCAGCAGGCGCGCGTGCGGGCGGCCTTTCGCGATGCGGGTCCGGAAGCCGTGGCTGGCTTTCGCAAGGTTCTGGAGGCCATGATGGACGCCGAGAACAAGAAACATTTCCACAGCCTGAAGGAGTAGGTTCATGGGATCGCAGCCCGAAACCCATCTGCTGATCGTGGATGACGACGAGCGGATTCGCGGCCTGTTGCAGAAGTTCCTCAGCCGCAACGGATTCTGGGTGACGGCGGCCCGCGACGCGGCCCACGCCCGACGACTGCTGGCGGGGCTGGAATTCGATCTGATCGTACTGGACGTGATGATGCCCGGCGAGGATGGGATCGCCCTGACCAGATCCCTGCGCGAGGAGATCGCGACGCCGATCCTGCTGCTGACCGCCAAAGGCGAAACCTCGGACCGGATCGCCGGGCTGGAGGCCGGGGCCGACGACTATCTGGCCAAACCGTTCGAACCCAAGGAACTGCTGCTGCGAATCAACGCCATCTTGCGCCGGGTTCCGCCGGTGGAACCGGAAACCCAGGGCCTGCAGGTGCTGACCCTTGGTCCGATACGATTCGATCAGGATCGCTGCGAATTGTGGGCCGGGACCGAGATGATCCGCCTGACCGCCACCGAAAGCCAGTTGATGCGCATCTTCTCGTCACGCCTGGGGGAGCCGGTGAGCCGGGCGCAACTGGTCGAGGAACTGGGCCGCGACACCGGGCAGGCACAGGAACGGGCGGTGGATGTGCAGATCACCCGGCTGCGCCGCAAGATCGAGGCCGATCCGAAACAGCCCCGCTATCTGCAGACAGTGCGCGGCGCCGGCTACATGCTGGTGGCGGACTGACCGATCCGGTGGAGCCGCTGACGCGGCATTCCCCTGCCCCCCACCCCGGCTGACGCCGGTGCGGGGCCCGCGCCCGTGGCGGCGCGACGCGCTGTCCGATGGGACCGCCGGTTGCAGGCCACGGGCCGTTGCGCCCGCCCGTGCCCCTGCCTAGGCTGCGGCCATGACCACGGCGCTTTTCACCCATCCCGCCTCGCTTGAGCATGTCACCCCGGACGGCCACCCCGAACGGGTGGAGCGGATGCTGGCCATTGAGCGCGCCTTGTCGGCGCCCGCGTTCGACGCGCTGGACCGGCGCAGTGCCCCGCCCGCCGCGCGCGCCGATCTGCTGCGCTGCCATCCGGCGGGTTACGTGGATCGGGTGGCCTCGGCCGCGCCGGACCAGGGCTGGGTCGCGCTGGACGGCGACACCCATGTGATGGCGGGGTCCTACGAGGCCGGGCTGCGGGCCGCCGGGGGCGCCATCGCCGCCGTGGATGCCGTGCTGGACGGGGACGTCACCAACGCCTTCTGCGCCCTGCGCCCGCCCGGCCATCACGCGGAACGGGCCACGGCGATGGGATTCTGCCTGTTCGGATCGGTCGCGATCGCGGCCAAACACGCGCTGGAGGCGCGCGGCCTGAGCCGTGTGGCGGTGGTGGATTTCGATGTGCATCACGGCAACGGCACCCAGGACCTGCTGTGGGAAGAGGCGCGGGCCACCTTCATCTCGACCCATCAAAGCCCGCTCTATCCCGGCACCGGCATGCGCAACGAACGCGGTGCGCACGGCCAGATCCTGAACCTTCCCCTGCCGCCGGGCACCGATGGCACGGCCTATCGCGCCATTTTCGAGGAACGGGTGCTGCCGGCCTTGCTGCAGGCCCGGCCAGAGCTGATCCTTGTCTCGGCGGGGTTCGACGCCCATGCGGCCGATCCGCTGGCGCAGATGGCGCTAGGCACCGAAGATTTCGCCTGGATCGCCGAACGGTTGTGCCACGTGGCCAGCGACATCTGCGCCGGGCGACTGGTCTCGGTGCTGGAAGGCGGCTATGACCTGACCGCATTATCGGAAAGCGTCACGGCCTATGTGGCCGTCATGATGGCACGAGGACAGGAAAGGCAGGGCAATGACTGACACCCCGGTGGAAAAACTGAGCTTCGAGGAAGCGATGAAGGCGCTGGAAGACGTGGTTGGCAAGCTTGAGGCCGGCGAGGTCTCGCTGGACGATTCTATCAAGCTGTACGAGCGCGGCGCGGCCCTGAAGAAGCACTGCGAGGCGCGGCTGAAAGCCGCCGAGGAAAAGATTGCCGCGATCCAGCAGAACGAGGATGGCGAGGCTGTCGGTCTGACCCCGGTCACTGGGCAGTAGCCGCGTGTTTCAACAGGCAATGGCGCTGGCCGCCAACCGCATTCAGGCGCGGCTGGACGCGGAATTTGCGCGGATCGGCGATCAGGGCCCGGTGGCCGAGGCCATGGCCTTTGCCAGCCGGGGCGGCAAGCGGCTGCGCGGGTTTTTGGTGCTGGAAAGCGCGCGGCTGCACGGGGTCGATCCGGCGCAGGCGGAGTATGCGGCGGCTTCGGTGGAATGTCTGCACGCCTATTCGCTGGTCCATGACGATTTGCCCTGCATGGATGACGACGACCTGCGGCGCGGCCTGCCCACGGTGCACCGAAAATGGGACGAAGGCATCGCGGTTCTGGTCGGCGATGCCCTGCAAACACTGGCGTTCGAACTGCTGACACGGCCCGAGATGGCCGCGGACCCGGCACGCCGCGTGGATCTTCTGGCAAGCCTGGCAGAAGCCTCGGGGATCGAGGGGATGGTACTGGGACAGGCGCAGGACATTGCCGCCGAAACCGCCGGGCGCGCCCTGACGCTGGAGGAGATCACCGCCCTGCAGGCCAACAAGACCGGCGCGCTGATCCGCTGGTCCGCCGAGGCTGGGGCGCGGTTGGCCGGGGCAGATCCTGCGGCCCTGACCCGCTATTCCACCGCCCTCGGGCTGGCTTTTCAGATCGCCGACGACATATTGGATGTAGAGGGCGATGCCGAGGCTGCGGGCAAACGCCTGCGCAAGGACGAGGCCGCCGGCAAGGCCACCTTCGTCAGCCTGCTGGGGCTGGAGGGCGCCCGCAACCGCGCCCGCACCTTGGTCGAAGACGCCGAAACAGCCCTTGCGCCCTATGGCGCACAGGCCGAAACCTTGCGGGAAGCGGCGCGTTTCGTTATTTCCCGCAGACACTGAGCCGCCAAAGGACAGATCATGACCGAGCGCCCGTCGACACCGCTTCTGGATCGGGTCGAAACCCCCGCCGACATGAAGGCCTTCACAGACACCGAACTGGTGCGGCTGGCCAAGGAGTTGCGTGCCGAGACCATCAGCGCGGTGTCGGAAACCGGTGGCCATCTGGGCGCGGGTCTGGGCGTGGTCGAACTGACCGTGGCGCTGCACGCGGTGTTCGATACGCCGCGCGACAAGATCATCTGGGACGTGGGCCACCAGTGCTATCCGCACAAGATCCTGACCGGGCGACGCGAGCGTATCCGCACCCTGCGCCAGAAGGGCGGGCTGTCGGGATTCACCAAGCGGGCCGAAAGCCCCTATGACCCGTTCGGGGCGGCGCATTCCTCGACCTCGATCTCGGCGGCGCTCGGGTTCGCGGCGGCGCGCGATCTGGGCGGGGCGCCGGACCATGGCATCGGCGACGCCATCGCGGTGATCGGCGACGGGTCGATGTCCGCAGGCATGGCCTTCGAGGCGATGAACAACGCCGGTCACCTGAAAAAGCGGATGATCGTCATCCTGAACGACAACGACATGTCGATTGCCCCGCCGGTGGGGGCGCTGTCGTCCTATTTGAACCGTCTCTATGCGGGCGAGCCGTATCAGGAGTTGAAATCCGCCGCCAAGGGCGCCGTAAGCTTGCTGCCCGAACCCTTCAAGGAGGGCGCGCGGCGGGCCAAGGATCTGCTGAAACACACGGTCGTCGGCGGTACCCTGTTCGAGGAACTGGGCTTTTCCTACATCGGGCCGGTGGACGGGCACGACCTGCACCAGCTTCTGCCGGTGCTGCGCACGGTCAAGGCGCGCGCCAAGGGGCCGATCCTGATCCATGCGATCACCAAGAAGGGCAAGGGCTATGCCCCCGCCGAGGGCCGCCGCGACCGGGGTCATGCCACCGCCAAGTTCGATGTGGCCACCGGCACCCAGAAGAAGGCCCCGTCGAACGCGCCCAGCTATACAAAGGTGTTTGCCGATGCGCTGCTGAAAGAGGCCGCGCAGGATGATCGCATCGCCGCGATCACCGCCGCCATGCCCGATGGCACCGGCCTGAACCTGTTTGCCGAACGCTATCCCAGCCGCTGTTTCGACGTGGGTATCGCCGAGCAGCACGCGGTGACCTTTGCCGCCGGCCTGGCGGCGGGGGGGCTGAAGCCTTTCTGCGCGCTCTATTCCACCTTCCTGCAACGCGGCTACGATCAGGTGGTGCACGATGTGGCGATCCAGCGCCTGCCGGTGCGCTTTGCCATCGACCGCGCCGGGCTGGTGGGCGCCGACGGGCCGACCCACGCGGGCAGCTTCGACATCGCCTTTCTGGCCAATCTGCCCGACATGGTGGTGATGGCCGCCGCCGATGAGGCCGAACTGGTCCATATGGTGGCCACTGCCGCCGCCATCGACGACCGCCCCTCGGCCTTCCGCTTCCCGCGCGGCGAAGGCGCGGGCGTCGACATGCCCGAGCGTGGCGAGCCGCTGGAGATCGGCAAGGGCCGCATCATGGCCGAGGGCGCGCGCGTGGCGATCCTGTCCTTCGGGGCGCGCCTGTCCGAGGTCATGAAGGCGCGCGAAGGTCTGATGGCGCGCGGCATCTCGCCCACCGTGGCCGATGCCCGCTTTGCCAAGCCGCTGGACCGCGACCTGATCCTGCAACTGGTCGCCGATCATGAGGCGCTGATCACCATCGAGGAAGGCGCCATCGGCGGCTTCGGCAGCCATGTGGCACAGCTTCTGGCCGAGGAAGGGGTGTTCGACCGTGGGTTCAAGTACCGCTCGATGGTCTTCCCCGACACCTTCATCGACCAGGCCAGCCCCGCCGACATGTACGCCAGCGCCGCCATGAACGCTGAAGACATCGAGGCCCGCGTGCTGGATGTGCTGGGGGTAGAGCAGATTTCAAAGGCGATCCGAGGATAGGGTTATTTCAGTTCCAGATTATCAGAGGTTGATGCGGCCGGTTCTTGCCGCATTTGAAAAGGGCGCAACGAAGGTTTCCGATACCCTTCCGTACCTGAAGGCGGAATTGGCCCTGACGGACGAGGAAGCCTCCGAAATGCTTCCCAGTGGCAAGAAGACCGTGTTGAGCGACCGCGCCCATTGGGCCCGCACCTATCTTTCCAAAGCCGGCTGTCTGGAAAGTCCGAAACGAAACACGCATGTGATAACGGATTTCGGTCGCAAGGTTCTTCAGGACCATCCGGACCGCATCGACAATCAAGTGTTGAAGCAAGTGTCCAGCTTTGCGGATTGGCTGGAGTCCTCGGGGAAGCGCCACGACCCCGCAGACAGACCGGTTGCGGACAAGGACGAGCACCCGGCAATCGAAACCGGCAGTACACCCGAAGAGCTTCTTCTGGACTCGGCAGAGCTTCTGAATTCGGTTCTGGCCGAAAACCTCCTGCAAGAAGTTCTGGCGCTCAGCCCGGCGCGCTTTGAAAGGCTCATCCTGGATCTGTTGCGTGCCATGGGGTTCGGCGGTGGCAAGGACCAGATGTACCGGGAAACCCCCGCATCCGGCGATGGCGGTTTCGAAGGGATTATCGATGAAGACAGCCTCGGCCTGGATGCAATTTACATTCAGGCCAAGCGGTACAGTCCGGACAACAAGGTCGGTCGGGAAGCTCTGCAGGCCTTCGTCGGATCATTGACCGGTGTTGCGGCCAGCAAAGGTGTGTTCGTGACAACATCAAGCTTCTCCAAGCAAGCGTTAAGCTATGTGGAAAAAGTTCAGCATCGCATTGTTCTGATTGATGGTCGGGACCTTGCCAACAAGATGATTCAATACGAGGTCGGGGTTCGGCGGCGCAGAACAGTGCACATCCGAAGCATCGACGAAGACTATTTCGCGGATACCGAATAGACCCCCACGGGAAACCGCATCGACCCATTCAACATCCGGAAACCCCGACTCCCATATGGTGACGATACACGCTATGGTAGCGCAACAGGCCAGAGGCGGCGCAATGCCGTGGGTGTGCGCCCACACGCTCGCACGCGGCGGGTCTCCGATCCTCCCCTCTGGCCTGTCCCTGCGTTCCTGCTACGGTGGCCTGATCCTCAGTGCGCCTGCCGGAGCTGCCCATGTCTCGCCCCGTTCTGATCTATCGCCTTGTCGTTCTGGCTCTGGCGGCCTTCTATTTCGCCGACCGCTTCCGGGTGGAGGATTTCGGGAACATGGCCGAATTCGGCTGGCAATTCCGCTATCTGACCATCTGGGGGCTGACCGGCAGCCTTGTTGCGGCAGCGCTGATGCTGGTGCCTGCTTTTGGCCGCCCCGGACCGCGGGCCGAGGTTTTCGTTTCGGTGGTGGCGGTGGTCAACATGATCGTCGTGGTGTCCTACTGGCGGCTGTATTTCACCGATCCGACACTGGTGATGGGCGACAAGCAGATCGTCGCCTACCGCGAATATTACCTGCACCTGCTGGGGCCGCTGCTGCAATGGATCGACGTGCTGTGGATCAAGCGCGCCTTCCGGCGGCCGCTGCGGGTGGCGCTGTGGCTGGGGGTGCTGGTGCTGGCCTATGTGGTCTGGGCCGAGGGCGTGGTGCATCCGCTGAATGCCGAGCCGGTGGGCAGCGTCACAAGCGGGCTGCCCTATCCGTTCCTGAACGACATGGTGCTGTCAGAGCGGGCGGTGTTCTACGGCGTGACCTTCGTCTCGGGGCTGGTGTTCCTGCTGCTGCTCTGGGCGGTGCAGATGGGGCTGAACCGGCTGCGGCGGGCCTAGCCGGCCTCTTCCTCGGCCAGCAGCGCGGCAAGACCGACGCGATAGTCGGGATATTTCAGGGTGACGCCAAGCTCGTCCTTGATGCGGTCGTTCCGCACCCGTTTGCTTTCCGCATAGAAGCTGCGCGCCATCGGCGTCATCTCGGCACTGTCCCAATCCTCGCGCGGCGGCTCGGGCAGGTTCAGCAGATGCGCGGCATGGGCCAGCACGTCCTGTGGCGGGGCCGGGTCGTCGTCGCACAGGTTGTAGATCGCGCCGGGGTTGGGCCGGGCGATGGAGGCGGCAAGAACCTGCGCGATATCGTCGACGTGGATGCGCGAGAACACCTGCCCCGGCTTGATGATCTGCCGCGCGGTGCCGGCACGCACCTTGGCAAAGGGGCCACGTCCTGGGCCATAGATGCCCGCCAGGCGGAAAATGTGCAAGGGAAGCCCGGTTTCAGCGGCAAAGGCCTGCCAGGCGGCCTCGGCCTCGACCCGAAGCTGGCCGCGTTTGGTGGCCGGTGTCAGGGGGGTGTCTTCGTCCACCCAGCCGCCCGCGTGGTCGCCGTAAACGCCGGTCGTGGACAGATACCCCATCCATTTCAGAGCTGGGGCGACCGCGTCCAGCGCGGGACGAAGCGCGGCAAGGGCCGGGTCGCCCGCCGCCGACGGTCCCGCTGAAACCAGCAGATGCGTGGCCGTGCCAAGGGCCGGGGCCGAGTCGTCGCCCGGCAGCACCAGCGGCGCGATCCCCTCGGCCCGCAGCGCCTCGGCTTTCGCCGCGTAACGCGTGGTGCCGGTGATGCGCCAGCCCTCGGTCCGCAGCAGGCGGGAAAGGGCACGGGCGGAATAGCCGTGTCCGAAGGAAAACAGATGCGGGGTCATGGCAGGCGGTGGGATCCTCGGGTCGCAGGGCTGCTCCCGGTATCGCGGCGCAAGGACCGGGGTGCAAGGGGAACTCCCGCCCGGACTTGGGCCTTGTCAGGCCCGGCGTCCCGTTGGGCCCGGCGCGCCTTCGGCGTGCGGTCACACCCCGGATCGGGCAGGGCGCGCATCTATTCGCGGTGGTAGGGAGACCCGGCGAGGATCGAGGCCGCGCGATACAGCTGCTCGGCGATCATCACGCGGGCCAGCATATGCGGCCAGACCATCGGCCCGAAGGACATCCAGCGGTCGCAGCCGTGGCGAAACCCCTGCTCGAACCCGTCCGCCCCGCCAATGAAGATCGCCAGTTCGCTGTTGCCCGCATCGCGCCATTCGGCCAGCAGATCGGCGAATTCGGGCGAGGTCATCTGCCGCCCGCGCTCATCCAGCGCCAGCCGCACGGCCCCCGCCGGGCAGATCTTGTCCAGCAGCGCGGCCTCGCCCGCAGGCCCACCGCCCTTGCGATCCTCGACCTCAAGCACCTGCACCGGACCCAGCCCCAGCTGCCGCCCGCTGCGGGTGAACCGCTCCAGATATGTATCGACAAGATCTTTCTCGGGCCCGCCGCGCAGGCGGCCCACAACACACAACGATACCTTCACCCGAAATCCCCTTTTCGCTCAGCCTTCGGCCGAACCGGGGGCAATCCACATCTTTTCGAGCTGGTAGAACTCCCGCACCTCGGGACGGAACAGATGCACGATGGCATCGCCCGCGTCGATGAGCACCCAATCCCCCTGATCCTTGCCCTCGACCTTGCAGCTGACGCCCAGATCATGCTTGAGCCGGTCGATCAGTTTTTCGGCCATCGACGCAACCTGCCGCGACGAGCGCCCGGTGGCGATCACCATGTGATCGGCCATTTCGGAGCGTCCACGCAGATCGATCGATATCACGTCTTCGGCCTTGTCTTCGGAGAGGGAGGAGAGGATTCGGGCAAGCGTTTCGTCGCTTTGCGCCGAAAGAGAAACATCGGAAGGTGCCGGATGGGCTGTCCCAACGGGGACCGCTTGGTCGATTCGAGACAGGGTTTGCACTCCTTCTAGGGGCACCGCCAACCGGTACCTGACCCTTTCAACATAACATCGGACACATGAAATCTCAATGATCGCCCGCCAATGCCGCAGCGCAGCTATTGCAGGCGATAGGCGACCTCGTTACGGCGGTTGACCGGCAGGGTGAAGGGCGCGTCGTAGAAATAGAAGCGCGGCGGCCCCGCAAGGGTCAGGTCGCGGTCGCTTGCCCAGGCCTGCAGGGTGGCGGCGTGTTCGCGCAGGGCGCTGTCGGTCCAGCGGCCGGAAAAGCGGATCACCACCTGTCGGTCGCCGGGCGTCGTGGTGATCCGGATCGCGGGGTTTTCCGGTCGCGGCAGGCTTTCGGCATCGAACTCGCGCGGCATCATGAACCGCACCGTCCAGAGACCGTCTACCCCGGGTCCGCTGCCCGAAACACCGTCGGGAAGGCCCGGCACCTGCGCCACCGGCGCGGTCATCGCGACCTTCTGGTCGGCTTCGTTGCCGCCGAAGATATAGTTGGCCAGCACTCGGAACCCGCGATTCGCGGCCCCGCTACGGCTGCCATCCACCGTCACCTCGGCACTGAGATGGGGGGCGTAGTCGCGGATCTCGATCGGGCCATCGCTTTCGACCACCGTGTAGGCTGGGGTTTCATAGCCCTTGTACATCTGCGCCTCGGGGGCGGCGGCGACCGAGGCGGCCAGAAGGCCGGTAGCCAGCGACAGGTGCAGGGTCTGGATCAGTTTCGGCATCATGGGTCTCCATTTGCCCAAGGATACGCTCCGGCCCGCGCATCGGATCAACAAAACCCCTTCCCGGCCGGTCCGGCGCAGCGCCCGAAGCTTGAACAGATCGCGCCAAGCGGCTATGGCCCGTTGCATGATCGGCATCTTCAACATGGACGACCGCGCGCGCCTGCCGTGGCGCTTTTACGGGCAGGCCCGCACGGCCACGGCCCGCCTTGGTGCCTGACCTGTCCCGCACCGCCATCTGATCAGACCGCCATACATTCTCGGGAGAGACCCGCCATGACCGCAGCGAAGACGCTTTACGACAAGATCTGGGATGCCCATCTGGCCCATGAGGCCGAGGACGGCACCAGCCTTCTGTATATCGA
>NZ_JBFBVU010000036.1:0-27867 GCF_040689105.1 Meridianimarinicoccus marinus | reverse complement strand
GGAATCGCGCTGCGCCTGCGCGAAGTTGCGCACCTGGTCGTGGGCAAAGCGGATGTCGGCCATGTCGCGGTCCGAGACCTTGGCGATCAGCGCCTGGATCTCGGCCTCGCTCAGCCGGTAGCTGTCGCGGTCGTACTTGTCGAACCTGTTGGACATCTCGCGCACGGCGGTATCGCCGCGGGCTTCGATGTCCTTCAGGGCAGCCTCCACGATGCCGCGGGTCTTGGCGTCATCGGCCGCCCGATCCGCCTCGGGCTTGCCAGTTTTCAGATGTTGGATGGTCATGTCAGGCCTCTTGCGGTGTCGGAGGGGTGGCGGTGCCGTCGTCAAAGGCTTCCCAGCCCCGGCCGCCAAAAACGTCCTCGCCCAACTGGGCGAGCACATGGGCGAAATCCACCGAGACCCAGTTGTCTGCGATGCGCCCGTCCACGATCTTCCAGAAATCCATGTAGGGGATCTTCACGCGCTTGCCGGTGGCGGCATGCCCCATGAACGGGCCCGAATGGGTGGCCTCGATATGGCCGAAGCACGACGCCCAGTCGCCTTCGCAGATGAAGCGTTCGGTCTTGTAGTCCCGCTCGGTGAAGGCGGCGCGCAGGGGCAATTGCCAATTGCTGCGGAAGGCCTGAAGGCCCTGTTTGGTGCCGCATCCCTGGTTGCCCATCCAGCGAAAATCCTCGTGGAAATGAGCGGCCATGTCGTCGGAGTTGGCCCCCAGGGCCGCTTCCATCCGAAGGATCACCTGGCGGGTTGCCTCTGCTTTTTCCTCAGGTGTCATCCGTGAGCTATCCTTTCTCCCGAAGCGGTGTCGAACAGGTGGCAGATGCTGGCCGGGATGCTGGCTTTGACGATATCGCCGATCTCGGCACGGTACTCCTTGTGGGTCTTGATCGACACCAGCGATCCGGCCAGACGCCAGGTGATCATCGAGGCTTCGCCCAGAAGCTCGATCGAATAGACCGGGGCAGAGATCTGGCCGTCGCTCTGGGTGATCTCGGCATCCTCGGCGCGGAACCCGAGGGTCACATTGCCCGACGCGGTCTGCGGCAGGCCTTCGACCCGGATGCCCTCGGCGGTGAACACACCGTTATCGAGGCGCCCTTCCACCAGGTTCATGGCGGGCGAACCGATGAAGCTGGCCACGAAGGTGTTGGCCGGGTTGTCGTAGATGTCCGTCGGTGTGCCCACCTGCTGGATCTTGCCCGCGTTCATCACCACAACACGGTCGGCCAGGGTCATTGCCTCGATCTGGTCGTGGGTCACATAGACGGTGGTGACGCGCAGCTTGGATTGCAGGTTCTTGATCTGCGCCCGCGTCGACACCCGCAGCTTGGCATCCAGGTTGGACAGCGGTTCATCCATCAGGAACACGGTGGGCTTGCGCACGATGGCGCGGCCCAGGGCGACGCGCTGGCGCTGACCGCCCGACAGTTCCGCCGGCCGGCGATCCATGAAGTCCTCGAGTTCCACCATGCGGATGGCATCCATCACCTTGGCATCGTGCTGGTCCTTGGGAACCTTGCGGACGCGCAACGGGAAGCGGATGTTTTCATAGACCGACAGGTTCGGGTAAAGCCCGTAGGACTGGAACACCATCGAGATGTCGCGATCCTTGGGCTCCAGATCGTTTACGACCTTTTCGCCCATGATGATCTGCCCGTCGGTGACATCCTCCAGCCCGGCGATCATCCGCATTGTGGTGGATTTCCCGCAGCCCGAGGGGCCGAGCAGCACCAGGAATTCCTGGTCCGCGATGTCGAGGTCGAAGTTGTCCACGCCGACGAAGTTGCCCCAGCGCTTGTTGACGTTCTTGAGTTGAAGTCTGGCCATGAGGGCCTCCTTTATCCTTTGACGGCGCCGGCGGTCAGACCGCTGACAATCTGGCGCTGGAAGAAGAGAATGAGCACGAAGAGGGGCAGGATGGCCGAGACCACGGCGGCGACGGCGTACATCACCTTGCCCTCTTCCTGGGTCGAGCCGAGGAAGGCGTTGATCTTGGGGATCATCGTCTGGTTTTCCTGGCTCAGCAGCATCGAGGTGACGGTGAAGTCGTTATACGCCAGCAGGAAGCTGAACAGCCCCGTCGTCACCACCCCCGGCCACATCACCGGGATGATCGCCAGGCGGAAGGCCTGGAATCGGGTGCAGCCGTCAACCATTGCCGCCTCGTCCAGATCCTTGGGGATGGACAGGAAGAAGGAATGCAGCATCCACAGGGTGAAGGGCTGGTTGATGGCCACCAGCACGATGATCGTGGTGGGCAGATACCCCCAGATGTTGAGCTGGAAGAACGGCAACAGGTAGCCCGACACCAGCGTGACATGCGGCATGGCGCGGAACACCAGCGCCGCCATCAGCAGCCAGAAGGTGTATTTGAACCCGGACCGGGCCAGCGCATAGCCGCCCAGGGTGCCCAGGGTCAGCGAGATGATCACGACGCAGACGGTGACGATGGCGGTGTTGATGACCGCGCGCCAGAATTCCTGCTGGATCCAGGCGCCGTCATAGCCTGCCAGGGTGAAGGCGCCGCCGTATTGGCGTTGGGTCACCGGGCCGATGATGGCGTTCATCCAGTCGGCGCGGCTGAAGAAGTCGCCCTCGACCTTGAAGCTGCCCCACATGGTCCACAGGAAGGGGAAGGCCGCGATGACCAGCCACAACAGCACAATGGTGGTGGCCAACAGCTTGAGCGGTAGCGGTTTTTTATCTGCCGGATTTGACATCGGTCGCCTCCCTTAGGACTTGCGGTTGAATTCGCGCCAGTTCTGGCGCAGGACGGGCAGCAGCAGGATGATGACCCCGAGAATGGTCAGCATCGAGGTTGCCGCCGCCGATCCGAAGAGCGGCGATTCAGCGGCCCGAAGGTCGTTGTAGATCAGGTAGCTGAGCGAGGTGGCGCTGGCCGCGGCCGAGAAGCCGATGATCGGCTCGAACACCCGGAAATTGTCCATCAGCTGCATCAGCGCGATGAAGGTGGCCAGCGGCATCAGGTAGGGAATGATGACAAAGCGGATCCGCTCCCAACGGCTGGCGCCGTCGACCATGGCGCTTTCCATGGTGTCCTGCGGCACGGTTTGCAGCCCGGCATAGAACACCACGAAGGCGAAGGGGGCGGAATGCCAGACCCCGTAGACGAACAGCGTGATCCACGTCAGCGTTGGCGAGGCTTTCAGCGACAGGGTCGGATCGCCGAACAAAGCCTGAAGCCCTGCACCGATGATGCCTCGGCTGTCGATCATCCAGAACAGCACAAGCGAGCCCACCAGCGGCGTCACCAGCATCGGGATCAGCGAGAAGAAGATCACCGGACCCTTCAGCAGCGACGGCACCGAATTGACCACCACCGCGATGATGAACCCAAGGATGATGACCAGCGGCGTCACGATGAAGGTATAGGCCAGGGTGAAGGCCAGCGCCTTGTAGAACGGAAGGTTCATGATCCGGTTGCGGATCTCGGAGAAGTTTTCGGAGGTGGCGAAGATCTCGCCGATCTCATCCGTCGCCAGGTGGCTGGCGTTGGAATAGGTGCCCAACCCGTTGAAGCGGCCGGCAGGTTGATCTGCGCGCAGCTGGGCCATGGCCTCGGCATCCACGCTGACTTCCTCCTTGCAGCCGAAGGGGCCGCAGGATTCGCCTATCACGAGGATCTGTTCGTGTTCGACGTAGAGGGATTGATACGCTACCGAGATGATCGGCAACGCGATGAATAGGATCATCGCCAGGAGCGATGGCCATATGAAGGCGAGAAACGTCTTGTGCGGCATGGCCTAGTTCGTCTCCTCAGTCATGAAAAAAGGGGCTTGGCGGGGGGCTGGCGACGGACGCCAGGTAAAACACGTGGCATCCAGCGCGCCGTGATCGGTGGCGTTCTCGAAGGCAGCCGCGATCTGTAGCAACAGGGGTTCGGTGTCGAAACGGCCGACGATCTGCAGCCCCAGGGGCAGCCCATCGGAAAAGCCCATCGGCACAGACAGGGCCGGGTGGCCGGTCATGCTGAAGGGAAGGGTACACATCGGGGTCCACCGGGCCTGACCGCTGGCGAATTCGGCGAAGGCCGGGGCCGGGGTCAAGGTGGTGGGCAGGATCAGGGCATCCACCTCTTGCAGCAGGGCGTCGAGGCAGGCGCGCAGCAGGCCGGCGGCGCGGCGCGCCTCGGCAATGTCGGATTCCGTCAGGACGGCTCCGGCAGCCATGGATTGATAAGGCATCCGCCCCATGCGGCCGCCGTCGCCTGCCAGATGCGCACGATGGGTCTGAAACCCTTCGGCATGAATCAGCACGGCGGCAGCGGCGGTCATCAGGGGCAGCGGCGGCAAGGTCACCCTGCGAATTTCGGCCCCGCACAGGCTGAGTGTCGAGGCGGCGGCGTCCGTTGTATGAACAATTTGCGGATGGGCGTCCGGCGACAGGCTCCAGGCGCGGGCATAGCCGATGCGCTGGCCGTCAAGGGACAGGCGCGGGGCTTCCGCCGGTGTGCCGCACAGCGCGCAATACAGAAGTGCTGTCTCAGCCACGGTGCGCCCCATGGCGCCGGGCACGTCGAAGGACGGTGCCAGCGGCAGGATGCCGTCCAGCGGCAGCCGGTCATGGGTGGGCTTCAGCCCGACCGTGCCGCAATAGGCCGATGGGCTGCGCACCGATCCGCCGGTGTCCGAGCCGAGCGCCACGCGCACCATCCCGGCGGCGATCGCGGCGGCAGAGCCCGACGACGATCCGCCGGTCACATGGGCCGGGTTCCAGGGATTGCGCGGCTGTGGATAGAGGCCATCGTTGCCGGGGCCGACAATGGCCATTTCATAGGTCGCCACCAGTCCCAGCGGCACCGCACCAGTCTCGCGCAGCCGCGCCACTATGGCGCTGTCGGTGGCGGCGATCCGGTCGCGATAAAGATGCGAGCCATAGCGAACAGGCCAGCCGGCCACGTCGAAAATATCCTTGATGGCCACGCAGATTCCGTGCAGCGGGCCACGATCCAGGCCTTGGGCAAGTTCGGCATCCGCGCGCCGTGCCGTGGCGAGCACCGCCTGTTTGTCGACATGGACGAAGGCACCGACACGGCTGTCGCGGGCGTCGATCCGGTCCAGATGGGCCTGGGCCAGGGTCTCGGCGGTCAGGCGGCCGTCGCGCAGACGCGCGGCCATCTCGGGAAGGGTCAGGTCAGCGGGGTTGGTCATGGTCAACCTCCGCCAGCCAGCGTCGGATCTGATCCGCCGAGTCCCGCAGAACTTCGGCGGTTCGGGCGATGGCCTCGAAATCGGCGTCACGTGTTGGTCGAATGCCGGCCTTGGCGAGCGCGGCGATCAGCGTCTGGCGTTCCATGGCGACCTCCCCGTCGTCCTGGCGGCAGATAAATCTCTCCGGTTTCGCCGCGAACGGGCGAGTATCAATACTGACAAATCCGGGAGAGGTGACGTGGGGAAGGCCCGCTCGGGCATTCCCCTGTTTCATTGGCTCAGTTGAGGAAGCCGGCCTCGGTCGCAGCGGTGGTGTAGGCCGCAGTCACATCGGCAAGCGCCTGTTCTGCGGATTCCTTGCCTTGCAGATACTCTGCCAGGTTGTCCCCCAGCGCGGTGTGCAGCATGCCCATGTAGGGCAGCATCGGGTAGGGGCGGGCGCCCTTGTTAAGCCCGTCGATCACACCGGACGCGGCCTTGGTGGGCTGATACCCGTCGATCAGCCAAACCGCCGAGGCCGGGTTTTCGGCCATCATCTCGGGCGAGATGCCCTTCATCATGGCGATGAACGAGGCTTCCGCATCTTCATCCGAGATGTTTTTGGCAATCGTGAACCCGTCCCACCACAGCGCGGCGGTGGGAATGCCGTTGTCGCCAAGGGCCGGCGAAGCTGCAAAGGCGGTGGCGGCCGCAACCTCGGGCGCCGGGCTGTCTTCGGCAATGTAGGCGCCGGCACGCGAGCCCCAGGACAGCGACAGCACCGACTCGCCGGCTTCCCAGACGGGTTTTTGCGCGTTGGAGTCGAAGGTCGCCCAATCCGGGCTCATGTAGTCGAGCATGCGCTTCATGTTTTCCAACACGGCGACGCCATTTTCGTTGTTGATGTCGAGCTCGGCGGTGCCGGGCTTGAAGAAGTCCGCGCCGGTGCCGAGGTAGGTATTTACGAATTCGGCGGCAATGTTCCAGCCGGGCATGAAGTTCGAAGACAGCGGCGTGGCGTACCCGGCAGCCTGAAGCGTCTCGGCGGCTGCGAACACCTCGTCAAAGGTGGTCGGCACCTTGATGCCGTGCTCGGCCAGCACGTCCTCGCGGTAGAACAGGTGCTGCGAGTTCGCCATGAAGGCAATGGCCATGATCTTGCCGTCGACAATGACCTTCTGGCTGTTGGTCAACTGACCGCCGTGCTTGGCCACCAGATCGTCCAGCGGACGCACCAGCCCGTCATTCAGCAAGGGCACCAGCGAGTTGGTGGCCACGATCGCGACGGTATAGGTGGCCGGGTTGATCGACAGGGCAGGCACCTGGATGTTCTTGTGCTCTTCGGTCTGGTTGCGTGTCACTTCGACGGTGTCCGAAGCGCATTTCTCGGCCCAGTCGGCGACGACATGCAGAGCCTCGAAATCGTTGGACAGAATGCGGACCGAGCCGCTGTCGATACCGCAATCGGCAACAGCCATGCTTCCGGCAATGATTAGTGCGGAGGCGGCGGTTGCCGATTTGAGATGGAAATTCATGAGTGGAAGCTCCCGTTGGACAGTCTGAAGTAGGTCCCAGTTGTTTCTTGTTGTTGATGCCGGCGCAGCAAGGCACCCACTGAAACCGTAGTCAGACGTGAATTCGATTGCAAATATTTTATGGGCCCATTGAAAATTGCAACGGACCGCATCGGCGTTGTGTCTAACGCAAGGGAAGTATGCGGTTACTTCACCTCCATATCCCAGCATGTCTCGCCGTTTCGGGTGTCGTGAAAACCGGCGTGGTTCTCCCAGCACAGTCCATCCAACCGGGCGCAAGTCGCAGGGTGCAAGGCGTGCGCTGCAACCGGACGCGGCTCTCTCCATCGGCTTCTTGATCGTTGCACCAATCCGCCCGTCGCGTCGCCGTCAGGCCCGGAAATATCGCGGTAGGAGTCAATTGCTGCGGTTTTTATATTCTGGCCTTACCCGTTCTGATACAGCGCGACCTGTTGGCGATTGATTGTTGCTGTGCTGACATGTTGCGCGGCGAAGGCGACATCAGCAAGCACTCCCTTGATTTGACTGTTTGCCAGCAAGGGCGGCCCCCTGTTTCCCTCGGCGCGCAGCCTCGTGTGGGAGGCGCCTTGCCAGCAGGAAGCTCGTCCCTCGGTCAACATGATCCGACGGGCCATCCTGATGTTGCCAGGCCATCGGATCGCCGCAGCCTTTTTGACCCGGGGCCAAGCCCCCCAAACAGGTTTCACAGGTTGGTACCAACGATGGCCAATCCATCTTGCAAACGAATGCAGAATATGCGCTGTTGGACTCCCATCGACAGTCAGGAACGGAGATCGACATGGCGACCAAAGGCACCAACGGCAGCGAAAAGGGGGCAGGCGCTCCGCCCGCCGTGCTTCAGTCGGAACGTCGGGATTTTGTCGATATGGTGCCCACCGACCGGGCGCGCGCGCAGCCCATGCGGGGCTTCGATCCGATCTATACCGACATCGTGGACTATATCGTGCGCTGCACACATCGCATCTGGGACGAGCGCGACGTGGGCCTGATCTATTCCCATTACACGCACAACTGCGTGGTCTATGGCGCCACCGGGACGATCTACAACCGCGAGGACGTGGTGCATGACACCATCAAGCGGTTGTTCATGCTGCCCGAGCGGCGCGGCATGGCCACCCATGTCATCTGGAACGGCAACGAGGATGACGGCTTCTACACCTCGCATCTGGTGACCGGCGCCGGGCGACACAGCCAGCCGGGCATCTACGGCAAGCCGACGGGCCGCAGTTTCGTCGCGCGCACCATCGCCGACTGCATGATCTACGAAAACAAGATCTACCGTGAATGGCTGGTGGTCGACAGCATGGCGCAGGTGAAGCAGATCGGGCTCGACCCGCAGGCCTATGCCGAAGAACTGGCCCGGCCCTATTTCGAAAAGGGCCTTCTGGCCGTGGACATGGGCGAAAACCGCCGGATGATCGGCCAATACCCGCCCGAGACCGAATGCGACACCTCCATCGCCAACACCCCCGAAGAGGCCGAGGTTCTGCGCTGGCTGCACGAAATCCACAACCGCCGCATGTTCGGCAAGATCCGCGAGGTCTATGCACCCACGGTGCAGTATCATGGCCCCCTGATGAAAGAACTGTACGGCCACGGCGCTGTCACACATCAGACCGTGGGGCTGTACGCGACCATCCCTGACGGGTTCTATATCCCGCAGCACATCTGCTCGACCCCTTGCGAAGAAGGCGGCACCAAATTCGCGGTGCGGTGGATCGTCGAGGGGCATCACTTGGGCTGGGGTGTCTTCGAAGACCTGGGCGCTCCCACCGGCAAGCGGCTTCAGGTCATGGCGATGAGCCACTTCCACATTCGCGACGGCAAGGTCGTGGACGAATGGACCAACATCGACGAGATGTCGCTGCTGATGCAGATCAAGCTGGCGCAGATGGTGGACAAGGACAGCGCCGTTCTGAGTGACGACATCTAGCGCAGTGTTTGGCCGGGCGGCGGGTCTTGCGATCGCCTCCGGGCCGACACCCTGTGCGTCGGTTGGCCGTCAGGGCGCGCGGTCGCGTTGGTAGATCCAGTCGTGCGCCGGGTCGTTGGCAAAGCGCCATTTGCGCAGCGGTCCGGCCATCACGTTCAGATAGTACATCTCGTACCCGTAGGGCGCGGCACAGGGATGATGGCCGCGCGGAACCAGCACCACATCCCCGTCAGCCACGGCCATGGTCTCATCCAGGTCGCCGTTTTCGGTATAAACCCGCTGCACCCCGAATCCCTGCGCCGGGTTCAGGCGGTGATAATAGCTTTCTTCCAGATAGGTCATGTTCGGGAAGTCATCTTCGTCATGGCGATGCGGGGGATAGCTGGACCAGTTGCCGCTGGGTGTGAAGACCTCGGTCACCAGCAGGCTGTCGGCCACGTCCCGATCTTCCATGGCGATGTTGTTGATATAGCGGGTGTTCTGACCCTTGCCGCGCGGGGTCGTCTGGATGCCGTCGGGGCCGATGCGCTGCGCCTTTCGGCCCGTGCCACCAGGTGCGGTGCAGACCGCCAGCTTGCAGGATGTGGTGGCCTGCGCCTGCCAGTCGCTGCCCGCAGGCACATACAGGCAATGGGGCGGGGTGCGTTCGAAGACATCCATCCGCGCGCCCATTTCACCGAAATCCGCGCCGCCTGCGGCCAGTTCGGCGCGGCCTTCGACCAGTACGAGGATCGCCTCTCTGTCGCCGGTCACCGCTCGAACACTCTGTCCCGGCTCAAGGATGTGAAGCGCGAAACCGACATAGGTCCAGCCGGCACTGTCCGGCGTGATGTCATGGACAAGACCGGTATCACCCGTGGGGCGTCGTTTGAGATCGGGCACGGAAATTCTCCTGCATTCAGAGACTGCCTTGGGCTGCCGCCGGTGTCCCGGCGGCAGTACGTTCAGACGGTGCCGCCAAGCGATCCTTCCAGCTCGACCAACTCCTGACCACCGGCCATGAGATCCTGAAGCTCCTCGGGCGTGATCTGGCCGCGCTGCGCCGTGCCAAGGGTCTTGCCCCTGTTCAGAACCGTATAGCGGTCGCCCACGGCCATGGCATGGCGCACGTTGTGGGTGATGAAAACTACAGCGATGTCCTGCTTGCGCACCTTGTCGATCGTCGCCAGAACGTTCGCGGTCTGTCGCACCCCAAGTGCCGAGGTCGGTTCGTCCAGGATCAACACCTTGGCCCCGAAATGCACGGCGCGGGCGATGGCGACGGTCTGACGCTCGCCCCCCGACAGGGTGCCAACCGCCTGATCGGGCCCGCGCAGGTTGATACCCATCTTGCGCATTTCTTCCATGGTCACGCGATTGGCGTAATCATGGTCGAAAAGCTTCAGCGGCCCGACCTTCTTCAGGGGTTCATTGCCCATGAAGAAGTTGCGGCTGACCGACATCAGCGGGATCATCGCCAGATGCTGGTGCACGGTGGCGATCCCGGCCGCGATGGCGTCGCGCGGATCTTCGAAGTGCATCGGCCGGTCTTCGAAGAAGATCTCGCCGCTGGTGGGTTTGTGAACCCCCGACATGGTCTTGATGAAGGTTGACTTGCCCGCGCCATTGTCGCCCAGAAGGCAATGACACTCGCCGGGATAGACATCGACCGAAACCCCGGCCAGGGCGATCACCGATCCGAAATGCTTCTGGATCTCGACCATGCGGATGATGGGTGCATGTGTGCTGCGAGTGTTCATATCAGCGTTCCCCCGTGATCAGGCGGCGAATATAGGTGTTCAGAACCACCGCGAAGAGCAGGATGATGCCAAGGAAGACCCGGAACAGAGAACTTTCGACCCCGGCAAAGAACAGGCCCTGCTGGACGACGCCGAAGATCAGCGCGCCAAGCGCGGCTCCGATGACCGATCCGTAACCTCCGGTCAGCAGGGCGCCGCCGATGACCACCGCGATGATCGCTTCGAATTCCTTCAACAGGCCGCGATCCGCACCGGCCGATCCGAACTCCATGACCTGACAGGTGGCGAAGACCACGGCACAGAAGGCGGTGAACATGAACATCAGGATCTTGACGCGATTGACCGGCACGCCCGAGTTGCGGGCGGCTTCGGCATCGCCGCCGGCGGCGAAGATCCAGTTTCCGAACCGGGTCTTGGTCAGAAGGAAGTGGCCGAAGATCACCAGCACGATGGCCCAGACGATCAGCATCGGGATGCCGTCGACCACGGGCTGCCCTTCGCGTGTGCCGCGCGAGAAGGTGGCAATCATCCCGTTGTTGCCCATCCAGGTGAACATCCCGCCCAGGATTTTGCCGCCGAAGAGGGCCGCCAGCCAATCGCCCTCGGCCACGTCACGGACACCGCCGATGATCGTTTTACGCTCGATGGTCTGGGGCAGGTAGATGGTGAAGCCGCGCAGGATGAACAGGAAGGCCAGCGTCACGATAAAGCTGGGCAGCCCGGTACGGATCACGATGTAGCCGTTCAGCGCGCCGATTGCGAGGCAGACGACAAAGGTGACGATGATCGCGCTCCAGACCGGCCAGCCGAAAGTGACCGAGAGAATGGCGATCATCATGCCGGAAAAGCCGATCATCGAGCCGACCGACAGGTCGAATTCGCCGGCGATCATCAGCAGGCAGGCGCCCACGGCGATGATCATGAATTGTGCCGAAACCGTCGACCAGTTCAGGATGCCCTGGCTGTTGAACATGCCGCTGTCAAGGGCGAACAGCAGGAAGAAGGTGAACACGGCTATCGTTCCGACGATACCGCCCAGTTCGGGGCGGATGAGGGCGCGGCGCATGGCCGACATTTCCTTGACCCGTTCATCGGCAACAGTTTTGGACTGCGCTGTCTGTGACATCGCTCGGGCTCCGTTCTGTGCTGTGAGAAAAGTGGGGAAGGGACGGGCGCCGTTCGTCGGCGCCCGCCCAGGATGCCTTAGCGGTATTCGCCGGCGAACTGTTCCACCAGTTCAAGGCCATCGGCGGTCACGAAGCCCGGACCCGAATTGATGTTGTTGCCCGGCAGCACGCCGTAGCGATGGTAGTTGGTCATGATCACGATGGGCAGGTAGCCCTGCAAGAACGGCTGCTGGTCGATGCCCCATTCGATGATGCCCCCCTTGATCGCCTTCACGATTTCCGGGCCAAGGTCGAAGGTGCCAAAGTAGATGTCCCCGGCCATGCCGTTTTCATCCAGCGCCTGGATCGTCGGATCGGCGGACACCGGGCCGAGGGTCAGGATTGCATCGGTGTCCTGGTTGGCCGACAGATAGGCCAGAACCTTGTTCTTGATCTCGGCGGGGTCGGTGCCGCTGTCGAGCATGGAGTTGCCCAGATCGATGCCCAGACCATCCGCGAAGCCCTGGCAGCGCTGTGCCAGTGTCGGCTGCTGGATCGAGTGGTTCACGCAGAGGAACGAGCCAATGCCGTCGCCCTTGGCGCGCAGGCCGGCCGCATAGCCGGCATCGTATTCCGGCTGGCCCACATACATCAGTGCGCCGACTTCACGCGCCTGATCGGCAGAGCCGGTGTTCATGATGATGACGTCGACGCCGGAGGCGACCGCATCCATGATCGGCCCTTTCAGAACATCGTAATCCGCCAGCGTGGTGACGATCCCGTTCGGGCCTGACGCGGCGGCCTGTTCGATGATCCGCGCCATATCGGCGATGTCACCGGTCGGCGGGTTGCGGTATTCGACCTCGACGTCCATCTGCTCGCCCGCAAGGGCGATGGCGTTCTTGATCGTGTTCCACCAGCTGTCGGAATCCGGTGCATGGCTGACCAGCACGTATTTTTCGCCCTCAGCCGCCGCCGTGGTTGCGCCTGCCATTGGCAGGGCAGCGACTGCCGAGCCGAGCATGAGCCCGAGAATCTTGCGTTTCATGGTATCCTCCCAAATGTCCATGGTCGTATCTGCGCGGTCCGGTGAACCGCTCACCCAGAGAAAACCACGAATCGACGCGTTTTGCAACCGGTTGCAAAAGCGGACGGGAAGTTTAGTGCTGCGGAGCATGGAGGTGTCGTGTAAAACAACCGACGGAATTGACGTTGGGCCGCGGAGGGCCGTTTGATGCCGGTAACCTTGAAGGATGTCGCCGAAAGGGCTGGGGTCTCGCGCTCCGCGGTTTCGCGGACCTTCACTGCAGGGGCATCGGTGTCGGCCAAGACCCGGCGCAAGGTCGAGAAAGCCGCGACCGAACTGGGCTACAGCCCCAATGCGCTGGCCAGCAGTCTGACCACCGGGCGCACCAAGCTGATCGGACTGATCTCCAACAACTTCCACAACCCGATCTTCCTGGAAGTCTTCGACCTGTTCACGCGCGGATTACAGGAACGGGGCCTTCGTCCGCTGCTGGTCAATCTGTCGGATGAGGTCGCCCCGGACAATTCGGTGCAGATGCTGCGCCAGTATTCTGTGGATGGGGTCGTTGTGGCGTCTTCGACGCTGCCGCCTGAATTCGCAGAAGCCTTTCGCAGCGCCGGCATCCCGGTGGTGCACAGCTTCGGCCGGTATTCCAGTTCACCCAAAGTACATGTGGTGGGCATCGACAACATGGAATGCGGGCGGATCGCGGCCCGGGCGCTGGTGGACCGGGGCTATGACGACGTGGGCTTCCTTGGGGGGCCGGAACGCGCCACCTCGACTCAGGATCGTTTCGCGGGCTTTCGCGAGGAAATGTTGCGCCACCCGCAGGCGCGGACCCGCCACAGCTTCGCCACCGCCTATTCCTTCCAGGCCGGACGTGCCGAGATGCAGCGCCTGATCGCCGAGGGCCCGGCGCAGGCCTATTTCTGCGGCGATGACGTTCTGTCCATCGGTGCGCTGAGTGCTGTGCGCGATGCCGGGCTCAGGGTGCCCGAAGACATCGGGATCCTCGGGCTGAACGACATGGAAATGGCGGGCTGGGAAAACATCAACCTCACCACAATCCGTCAGCCCATCCGGCAGATCATCCGGTCGTCGATTGAACTTGTGGTGGCCATGCTGGACGAGCCGGACCGCTATCCCGAGGCCCGGCTCTTTCCCTGTTCACTGGTAGAACGGGGGACGTTGCGCCCGCTGTCCTGACGCTTCAGCGAAACATCGGTGGGCGGGCATCGACCCAGGCACCGTCTTTCCCGGCCGAGGTCACGGCCGCATGCACCGCCGCCATCGACCGCACCCCATCGGCCGCCCCCGGCAACCCGTCACGCACTTCGCCCCGGATCGCATCCGCCAGATCGCAATAGATATTGGCCACGGCCAGCGGGAACCCTTCGGGATGGGCAATGGACACCCGCGACAGGCGTTGCGCATCGGCATGCAGCCCGCCTTCACCCTTCTCGATGATCTGGGTGCGTCCGCCAACCGGGGTATAGATCAACTGGTTGGGCTGTTCCGACGCCCACCGCAACCCGCCGGTTTCGCCGAACACCTGAATGTCGAACCCATGCTGCCGCCCGATGGCCACCGAGGACGTCCACAACCGCCCGACCGTGCCACCGGTCATACGGAAGTTGAGCATCGCGTCGTCCTCCAGCACCCGGCTGGGGATGGTCGAGGCGAAGTCGGCAGCCAGTTTTTCAACTTCATCGTCACAGATGAAGCTGGCCATGTGCAGCGCGTGAATCCCGCAATCGGCGAATTGCCCCGAGACGCCCGCCATCGCCGGATCATAGCGCCAGCGCACGCGCGGATTGTCCGCATCGGTGGCATCACCGTGATGGCCGTGGCTGAAATTGGTCACCACCAGCCGAACCTTGCCGATCTCGCCCGCCCGCACCATGGCGCGCGCCTGCCGCACCATCGGATAGGCCGAATAGCAATAGTTGACCGCGCAGATCTTGCCGGTCGCCTCGGCAACGCGCACAATCTCCTCGCCTTCCTCGACGGTCATGGTCATGGGTTTTTCGCACAAGACGTTGAACCCGGCCTCAAGGAATGCCTTGGTGATCTCGAAATGCGTGGCATTGGGCGTGGCGACGGTGACCAGATCGACGCGATCGCGCCGGTCGCGTTCGCCGGCCAGCATCTCGGTCCAGTCGCCATACGCACGATCCACCGCAATACCAAGACGTTGCGCATAGTCGCGGCCCGCGTCGGGACGGTGATCCAGGGCTCCGGCGGCAAATTCGAAATGGCCGTCCGCCAAAGCGCCAAGGCGGTGCGCCGGGCCGATCTGGCTGCCTTCGCCGCCGCCGATCATGCCCCATTTCAGCTTCGTCATCTGTTCGGCCCTTTCACTTGAAACCGATGGATTCGAGGTATTCGCGGTTGCACCGGTTGTCCGCCATGGGCGTGACATCCAGCGTCGGATCAATGTCCTGCTCGACTGTGCACCAGCCTTCGAAACCGTGGTCCAGAAGCACTTGCCGCACGGCCGGGAAGTCGACATCGCCAAGCCCAAGCTTGCAGAAGATCCCTTTGCCGCAGGCGTCGTAGAACCCGGTCCGGCTGGCGATGACATCTGCTTTGACTTTCGGCTCTATATCCTTGAAATGCATGTAGGAAATGCGATCCATGTGGCGCTTCATGAAGGCCACCGGATCAAAGCCGGCATAGGAGTGATGCCCGGTGTCGAAACAGATTTTCAGGATCTTCTCGTCGACCTCTTCGAGCAGACGCTCAAGCTCCGGCTCGAAATCCATAAAGCCCGCGGCATGGGCGTGGATGCCGACGGTCAGGCCATATTCCCCGGTGCCGATGCGTGCGGCCTCGGCCAGCCTGTCGCGGAAGGCGGTCCATTCGGCCTTGTCCATCTGTTCGGCCTCATCGGCCCGTCCAGCAGTCGGGGCCCGGCGCGGCGAGATGGAATCGATCAACACCAGATGCTGCGCGCCATGCGCCACCAGCGCCCTGCAGGTGCGGTGGGTGCCGTCCAGCACGTCATCCCATTGCGCCGGATCGTGAAACGCCCGGAAGACAACGCCGCCGATCAGCTCCAGACCATGCTGGTCCAGCGCTTCGGCCAGTTCCTCCGGATCCTCGGGCATGAAGCCGACCGGCCCCAGTTCGATCCCCTTGTAGCCCGCTTCGGCGCATTCCTTCAGCACCGTCTGCCAACCGGGATTGCGCGGATCGTTGGCGAATTCAACGCCCCATGAGCAGGGCGCATTGCCTATGCGAATGGTCATTCTGGAAGCCTTTCAGATGGTCGGGTCTTGCGGAACGTCCTGCCACGCCCTAGTGCGGGACGAGGTCAGAGCGGCCTGAACAACGCGCATGACGGCCAATCCGTCGCGGAACGTGGGCCAGACCGGAGTGCGGGTTTCGATCGCGCGCAGGAAATCATGCGCCTCGATGATGATCTGATCCTGATAGCCGGTGCCATGGCCCGGCCCCTGGCAGAACGGCAGATAGTCGGGATGGGCGGGGCCGGTCAGGATCTTGCGAAAGCCGCGTTCGGCCTCGGGCCCCTCGGCGCGGTACAGCCACAACGCGTTCTGGTCTTCCTGGTCGAACCGGATGGCGCCATGGGTACCGTGCACCTCGTAAGCATAGCCCATCTTGCGACCCGTAGCGATCCGGCTGAAATGCATTTGCCCCATGGTGCCATTGGCAAAGCGACACATGATCTGGGCCTGATCGTCGTTGGTCACAGCACCACCCGGCCGCTGGGTATGCACAGTCTCGACCTCGGCCACAAGACTGGTGACCGGTCCGATCAGGGCAAGGGCTGCATTGATCATATGGGGGGCGAGGTCGCCCATGGTGCCATTGGCCATTCCCGAGGTGCGCCACGTCGCCGGAGCATCGGGATCGGCATAAAAGTCCTCGGTATGTTCGCCGCGAAACCAGGTGACGGTGCCGATGGCGCCTTCGGCAATCAGCTTGCGTGCAAACTGGCTGGCAGGGGTGCGAATATAATTGTAGCCGACCATATTGGCCACGCCGCTGGCCTCGGCAGCGGCCACCATGGCCTCGGCATCTTCCAGCGAGGCACCCATGGGCTTCTCGCACAGCACCGGCTTGCCAAGGGAAAAGGCAGCCTCGGCGATCTCGCGGTGCAACTTCTGCGGCGTGGCGATGACGACGGCCTCGACATCCGGATCCGACACCAGTTGATCCCAATCGTCGGTGCCGCGCCGAAACCCGAACGCCTGCCGATAGTCCTCGGCAGAGGCTTTGGTGCGTGCGGCGATCATTTCCAGACGCGGACGCAGGGAAGTGCCGAACTGAGCCCCGACTGCGGTCATGGCGACGGCATGGGCCTTGCCCATGTAGCCCCCGCCCACAATTCCAATACCGATCTCGGCCATGGCGTGCTGCTCTCCAAATTCAGTTTGCAACCGGTTGCAAAACTAGTATCCTCAGAATCAACATCACGCAAGCGGCAATCGTTTCCGACGGGACGCTGGCAAGGCAAGGAAGGATCCACAGGCATGAGCGAGACGACACTCCGCCTGACCACGGCGCAGGCCATCGTGCGCTGGCTGGCAAACCAGTACATCGAGATTGACGGGCAGGAGCATCGCCTGTGCGGCGGCGGCTTCGGAATCTTCGGGCATGGCAATGTGCCTTGTCTGGGCGAGGCGCTGTACCAGCATCGCGACGCGCTGCCCCTGTATCGCGGACAGAACGAACAGAGCATGGGGTTCGCTGCAGCAGCCTATGCCAAGACATGGCTGCGGCAGCGGTTCATGTTCTGCACCGCTTCGGCGGGGCCGGGCACCAGCAATCTGACCACGTCCTCGGCGCTGGCCCATGCCAACCGCCTGCCGATGCTGATGCTGTGTGGCGACACCTATGTCACCCGCCTGCCGGATCCGGTGCTGCAGCAGATGGAGAATTTCTATGACCCGACGCTGGGGGTCAACGACGGCTTCCGCCCGATCACCCGCTACTGGGATCGCATTACCCACCCGGCGCAGGTGATCCAGTCGCTGCCGGCAGCGGTGGCAACCATGCTCGATCCCGGCGATTGCGGTCCTGCCTTCATCGGTCTGCCGCAGGATGTGCAGGGCTGGGCCTATGACTATCCGGCGGTGTTCTTCGAGAAGGAGGTGCATCGCATTCGCCGGATCATGCCGGACGTGGCGGAAGTGGCCGATGCGGCAGAACTGCTGAAGGCCGCCGAACGCCCCATGATCATTGCCGGGGGCGGGGTGCAGTATTCCGGCGCGGTGGCGGAATTGACCGCTTTCGCCGAAGCACATCAGATCCCGGTGGTCGAAACCATCGCGGGGCGTGCCAACATGCTGGCGACGCATCCGCTGAACATCGGGCCGGTTGGCGTGACCGGGTCAGACAGTGCAAATGCCATTGCCGAGAAGGCGGATGTCATCCTTGCCGTGGGCACGCGGTTGCAGGATTTCACCACCGGTTCCTGGACTGCCTTCGCGCAGGATGCCCGGCTGATTTCGATCAATGCCGCGCGCCACGATGCGGGCAAGCATGGTTCGGTCCCGGTCGTGGGCGACGCCCGTTGCGCGCTGGAAGCGCTTGGCGTGGCGGCGCAGGGCTACACTGCACCAGCGGGCTGGACGACACAGGCGCAGGAAGAACGGCGCAAATGGGATGCCTATGTGGCCGACAACGTTGCGCCCGGCAACACCCCCAATTCCTATGCGCAGGCCATCGGCGTGGTGAATGCGCTTTGCGATCCGCGCGACCGGATCGTGACCGCTGCGGGGGGGCTTCCCGCCGAGGTGACCGCGAACTGGCGGACGCTGGACATTGGCACGGTGGATGTCGAATTCGGCTTTTCCTGCATGGGCTACGAGATCGCCGGCGGCTGGGGCGCCCGGATCGCCCAGGCCGAGCGCGAGCCCGACAAGGACACCATCGTTCTGGTGGGCGATGGCGCCTACATGCTGATGAACTCCGACATCTATTCGTCTGTGCTGACCCGGAAAAAGTTGATCGTGCTGGTGCTCGACAACGGCGGCTGGGCGGTCATCAACAAGCTGCAGAACAATGTGGGCAGCGAAAGCTACAACTGCCTCTACGAGGACACGCCGACCATCCCCGAAGCCTTCGACGTGGACTTCGAAGCCCATGCCGCCGCGATGGGGGCCACTGCCGAAACCGTCCAGAACCCGGCAGAACTGGCCGAGGCGTTCAAACGCGCAAAGGCGTCGGACAAGACCCATGTAATCTGCATGAAGGTCGCGGCCTACGGGGCCTGGACCGACAAGGGCCACACCTGGTGGGAATGCGGCACGCCGGAAGTCAGCGAAAGCCCGCGGGTGCGCGCTGCACATGAAGACTGGGAATCCGCCCGTCCCCGTCAGCGTCGGGGGGTGTGATGAGCACGTTGATCGACGGCATCCGGAAAAGCCGTTTCGTGGTCTTTGGTCGGGCCGGGATGGACATGTTTGCCGATCCGCCGGGCACCAAGGCCGAACACGCGCAAAGCTTCCGCGCCGATCTGGGTGGCTCCTCGGCCAACATCTGCGCCGGGCTGTGCAAGCTGGGGGCGCATTCGGCCCTTGTGACCTCGGTCTCGAACGATTGCGTCGGGCGGTTCTGCACCAACCGGCTGAACCACTACGGGGTCGACACGCAGTATCTGCGGGTTCTGGACGGCGAATATCGCGTCTCGCTCGCCGTGTATGAAAGCACGATGGAGGACTTCCAGAACTGCATCTACCGCAACAACGCGGTGGATTTTCAGGTCACGCCGCAGGACGTGGATCGGGTCGACTACGGCGCCTATGGCGCGCTGATCACCGCCGGGACGGTCTTCGCCGCCGAGCCGTCGCGCGGGGCCACCTTTCGCGCCTTCGAAAACGCCCGTGCAGCGGGTCTGCCGGTGATCTTCGACATCGATTATCGCCCCTATTCCTGGCCCTCGCCCGAGGTGGCGGCCGAGGTTCTGTCCCGCGCCGGGGCGGAAAGCGACCTGATTGTCGGCAACGATGAAGAGTTCGGTTTCATGGCCGGCGGTCTCGACAAGGGGCTGGACAAGGCGCGGGAACTGGCCGCGCAACCCGGCCGCATCGTGATCTACAAGATGGGGCAGGAGGGTGCCATGACATTTGCGGACGGGCAGGAGATCCGCACCGGTGTTTTCCCGGTCACCGCCGTCAAACCCAATGGCGCGGGCGACAGCTTCATGGCCGGCCTGCTGGCCGCGCTGGCCGAGGGCCGCGCGTTGCGCGACGCGGTTCTGCGCGGGTCCGCCTGCGCCGCCATCGTCGTTTCGCAACCGGGCTGCGCCCCGGCGATGCCCACCACCGCAGAGCTTGAACAGTTTCTTGCCACCCATCCCGGCCCGACCTCGGTCTGACCCCGCCACGAATACGGAAGAACCGCCATGCATATTCCCCCCTTTGACAACGCCAACACCCCGATCGTCGATGCCGATGATCCGCGGGTTCCGCTGAACTATTTCAACATCGTCAAGCTGAAGTCCGGCGAGGCCTTCGAATACCAGGTGCCGGGATATGAGACCTGCATCGTGCCCGCCACCGGCACCGTCGATGTGGATGTGGAAGGAGTTGGCTTCGCCTCCCTTGGCAACCGCGGGATCGATGTCTGGGACGGCGAGCCCGAGGGCGTCTATGTCCCCTCCGGCGCGAAGGCCCGCATGGTGTGCCGGTCCGACAGTGCCGAGGTCTTCATTGCCGGGGCGAGGTTCGACAGGGTGCTGGAGCCTTTCGATGTGCGGGCCGATGGCATCGACTTTGTGCAATACGGGTCCGACGACACCAAGACCCATCGCAAGATCAAGCACATCCTTGGCCAGAAACAGCACGACAAGGTGGGTCGCCTGCTGGTATCCGAGCTTTACACCGTAGGGCAGGGCGGCTGGTCTGGGTTTCCCTCGCACAAGCATGACACCGACCGCCTGCCCGATGAAACCCGTCACGACGAAACCTACAATTTCCGGTTCCGGCCCAGCCACGGCTCGGGCCTGCAGATGCTGCAGCGCGTCGACAATGAACCGGGCGATGCCTACCACATTGTCGATGGCTCAACGATCCTGATCGACAAGGGCTATCATCCCTGCTGCGCCCTGCCGGGATACGAGATGTATTATTTCACCATTCTCGGCGGGCTGAGCCAGCGATCTCTGGTGCAGTTCTTTCAGCCGACCCATGCCTATCAGGTCGAAACGATCCCCGGGATCAAGGACATGGTGGCAAAGTTCAAATGACACTGGCAACCCTTGCTGACGTCCTGCAACCCGCGTTGAAGCACCGCTATGCAGTGGCCGGTCTGGTCACCCTGGGGTGGGAGGACATGCGCGCCTATGTGGCCGCCGCCGAAGCCGAAGGCACGCCGGTGATCCTTCAGGCCGGGCCCAGCTGTCGCGCGCATACGCCGTTGCCCATTCTGGGCAAGATGTTCCGGCATCTGGCCAAGGAAGCCTCGGTGCCCGTGGTGGCGCATCTGGATCACGGCTACACGATGGAGGAGTGCCGTCTCGCGCTGGACAGCGGCTTCACCTCGCTCATGTTCGACGGGTCCCGTAAACCGCTGGAACAGAATATCGCCGAAACCGCCGCCGTGGCCGAACTGGCCCATGGTGCGGGGATTTCCTGCGAAGGCGAGATCGGCTTCGTCGGCTATTCCGGCGGCGAGAATTCCGCCGGGACCGACCCCGAGGAAGCCGCGCGCTTTGCCCGCGAAACCGGAGTGGATGCAATGGCGATCTCGGTCGGCAATGTGCATTTGCAGACCGAGCGTGACGGCGGTTTGGACGAGGCGCGGATCCGGGCCATCGAGGCTGTGACCGAGGTTCCGCTGGTCATCCACGGCGGGTCCGGGGTGCCCCATGCCCAGCGGCGGACACTGGCCACGACCTCCTCGATCTGCAAGTTCAACATCGGCACCGAACTGCGCATGGTGTTCGGTCAGGCGCTGCGGGACGCGGTCAACCGCGACCCCGACCGGTTCGACCGTGTCCAGATACTGCAAGAAACCCACGAGCCCCTAGTTGCCGTTGCGCGCGAGGTCTTGCGCGGCTTCGGCGGCCCCAAAACAAGGTAACATCCGATGCGGATAGGACTTCTTGGATGCGGACGCATCGGCGGGGTGCACGCCGACAGCATTGCACTGCTGCGCGAAGTGACGCTGGTGGCCGTGGCCGATGCCTTCGATGCTCCGGCACAGACACTGGCCGCCCGCACCGGGGCCGAGGTGCGCAGCATCGATGCGCTGGTGGCGTCGGACGATATCGACGCGGTGGTAATCGGCACCCCGACCGACACGCATTATGATCTGATCCACGGGCTGGCGGCGCGCGGCAAGGCGATCTTCTGTGAAAAGCCGATCGACATGTCCGCCGACCGCATCCGCGACTGCATCCGCGCGGTCGAGGCCGCTGGAATGCCTTTCATGACAGGCTTCAATCGGCGGTTCGACCCGAATTTCCAGGAATTGCAGAAGACGATCCGCGACGGCGGTCTGGGGAATGTCGAGATCGTCACCATTCTGTCGCGCGATCCGTCGCCGCCGCCGCATGCCTATGTGCGCAGCTCGGGCGGTCTGTTCCGGGACATGATGATCCACGATCTGGACATGGCGCGCTTCCTGTTGGGAGAGGAGCCGGTCAGCATCCACGCCATCGGCGCGGCCCTGGTGGACCCCGAGGTGGCCACCCTTGGCGATGTGGACACGGCGGCGGTCAACATGATCACGGCCAGCGGCAAGATCTGCCAGATTTCGAACTCCCGCCGGGCCACCTATGGCTACGATCAGCGGATCGAGGTGCATGGATCCGAGGGGCTGCTGCGCGCCGGGAACATGCACAAGACCACGCTGGAACGGGCGGACAAAAGCGGATTTCGCAAATCCCCGGTCGAGGACTTCTTCCTGCAGCGGTATCAGGCGGCCTACGCCGCCGAGATGGCCGCCTTCGTGGACAGCGTCCGTGAAGGGCGGCCCCCGCAGCCGTCGATCCATGACGGGTTGCAGGCGCAGATCCTGGCCGATGCCGCGACGGAGTCCTGGCAGAGCGGACAGGTGGTGCGGCTCGACACGCTATAGCCCGCGTCGGTGCGGGTGTATCGGCGATGCGCGGTCCAGCAAGGTCTCTGACATGACGTCACCGGGGCCCACTCCGGTGGCGATTTTCTGTTGCAGGGTGCGGAGCGGTCAGACAGCCCCGTTGATTTCTTCGGACGGGTGGTTTACGCCGAAGGCGTACTGAAATTTCCGGTCTTAGAAATGAAAATTACAGCCAAGGATGTTGCGCTCCGCTGCAATACATCGACGGCCGCCGTGTCGCGGGCGTTTCGACCCGAGTCCTCGATTGCGCCCGAAGTGCGCGCCAGGATCCTGGAAACCGCGCGCGAGATGGGCTACGCGCCGCCACAGGTCCGCCGGTCGGGGCCGCGTCGGATCCGGGCGCTGTCACTGGTCGTAGGGGATATTACAAACCCGTTCTATCCCGCCATCCTGGATCGCTTTGCCACGGAAATCTCGAAGCAGGGACGCGATCTGGCGGTGCATTCCGTCCCACCAGGCCAGACCGTCGACAGCGTCATGCCGCAGGTGTTCCGCATGCGCACCGATGCCGTGGTGGTGACCTCGGCCAATCTGTCGTCCCGTCTGGCGCGCGAGTGCAAATTGCGCGGCATTCCGGTGGTGTTGTTCAATCGCGTGCAGGCCGACGCGACGATCAGCGCCGTGTGCACAGACAATTACAATGGCGGCCGCACGGTGGCCGATCACCTTGCCAACAAGGGGTGCCGGACCATCGCTTTCATCGGCGGCATTCGCGATACCTCGACCCACCTGGAACGGCGGCGCGGGTTGCACGATGCCCTGTCGGAACGTGGCATGAAGGTCGCCTACGAAGGGGCCGGCCAATATGACTATGGGGTGTCGCGGGGTTTTGCCGACCTGCTGTTCCGTGATCCCAAGCGCCCCGATGGCGTGTTCTGCGCCAATGACATCACCGCCATCGCAGCCATCGATTCTGCGAAAGAAGCCGGTCTGGTACCCGGCCGCGATGTCGCCATTGTCGGGTTCGACGATGTACCGATGGCGGCATGGGCGTCGTACAAACTGACCACGGTGCGGCAGAAGACCAACCAGATGGTGCGCAACACGCTGGATTTGATTGAAGAAACGGTCCTGGACCCGGATGCCCAGGGCAGCGTGCGCATGGTGCGCGGGGAATTGATCCTGCGTGAAAGCGGGTAAACCAGACAGAAATTTTCATTCGCAGGTGCAGAAAAATTGCGTGCCGTGACGAAAAGGCTAGGACACTCCCATCCGAGCCCGCACCGGACATCCGATGTGCCGGGCAAGTCACCACGGAGGAGACACCTGTGACCGCATTCTTCAAAACCACCACTCTTGGCCTTGCCGTCGCCCTGGCGCCGCTGGCCGCTGGCGCGCAAGAGCGTCTGGCGTTCGGCTCGACCAACGCGCAAAGCGCCCACTACGCCTATTTCGCCGCCGTCGCAAAGGTGGTGAACAACGCCAACGACGACTACCAGGCCTCCGTGGTCGAAACCGGCGCCACCGTCGATAACCTCAAGCGCATGGCGCGCGGGCAGCTGGACATCGGCCTGATTACCACCAGCGCGCTGTATCATGCCAACGCCGGCATCAAGACCTTCGACGGAAACCCCATCGAATCCAAGCTGCTGTGGGCCTATTCGCTGGCGCCGCAGAACGTGGTGGTCCGGCGCGACTCCGGCGTGACCGAGATCGCCGGTCTGGACGGCCAGCGGTTCGGGCCGGGCCAGCGCGGCAGTTCGACCGAAGCCACCTCGCTGGACGTGATGTCCACCCTCGGGATCGCACCAGACTGGGTGCGCGGCTCGAACGGGGAACTGGCCGCTGCCATCAAGGACGACCGTGCCATCGGGTTCATCAAATCCGCCGTCGGCACCAAGTTCGACGCGCTGACCACTGACATCGCGACCTTCACCCCGGTGCAGGTGCTGGGCCTGACCGACGCGCAGACCGCCACGATCCGCGCCGACTTGCCGGAACTGTCGGTTGTCGAGATGCCGGGCGGCGAGATGGAAAACTCTGGCCCCTACACCACCTGGGGCTTCATGATCGGCGTGTCCGCGCGTCCCGACCTGCCCGATGACGTGGCCTACAACATCGTCAAGGCGATCATGGAAGACACCACCGAGCAGGCGACCGCCTTCCCGAATGTCGCCGGCCAGAACCTTGCCGAACTGACGCTGCAATACGCCACCTCGAAACTGCATCCCGGCGCTGTCCGCTACTTCGAGGAAATCGGCCTGACCGTGCCCGACAACCTGAAGTGATCAGATCCCTTTTTCCCGCCGAAGACCGCTTCGGCGGGAGAACCATTCCCGGAAGGAACCTCCATGGCCAATATCACTGACCTGGAAGCGGAAGGCACGATCCCCATGTCCCGTTGGGAAATGGCGACCTCCGCACTGGCCGTCGGCATCGGCCTTTTCGTATTCTACACATCGTTCTTCGGCGCCTTCGAGACGCTGATCCAGCGCGCCATCTTCGTGGCGCTGATCACGTGCCTTGGCGTGCTTCTGTTTCCACTGGGCAAGGGCAAGGTATGGCGCCCGGTCGGCGCTGTAATCGACGTTCTGTCTGCGGGTTTCGTGGTGGTTTCCGCAGCCTATATCGTGTTGAACTTCGAAAGCATCATGATCGACCTGCCGTTCGCCGAGAACATCGACGTGGTTCTGGGCATGGGCACGCTGCTGATCGTCCTGGAAATGGCGCGGCGCAGCGCCTCTTTCGTGTTTCCCTTCATCGTCGGTGGCGTAGTGCTGTATGCGCTGCTCGGCGACAAGATCTCGGGGCCGTTCGGGCACCGTGGCTTTGACGTCTACTATCTGACCGAAGTGATCTTCCTGTCGGATCGCGGCCTTTGGGGCATGCTGGTCTCGATCGCCTCGACGACACTTGCGGCCTTCATCCTGTTCGGCGCGCTGTTGCTGCACACCGGGGCCGGGCAGACCTTCTTCGATCTCAGCGCGCGGGCGGGTGGCAAAAGCCCCGGCGGCGCGGCCAAGATCGCCACCATCGCCTCGGGCCTGTTCGGGTCGATCTCCGGCTCGTCGGTGGCCAATATCGCCACAACCGGCAACTTCACGATCCCGCTGATGAAGCGCCTGCGCTATCCCGCGCCCTTCGCCGGCGCGGTCGAGGCCGTGGCTTCGACCGGGGGCCAGCTGGCTCCGCCGATCATGGGCACCGCGGCCTTCGTCATGGCCGAACTGGTCGGCGTGAACTACTGGACCATCGCCGCCGTGGCCTTCCTGCCCGCCTTGCTGTTTTACCTCGGCGTGTTTTCGACGGTGCATCTGATCGCCCGCCGCACCAACCTGGGCGCGGTCGACCAGGGCGAACTGCCGAACTGGCGCGAGGCACTGAACTGGCGCCGCATGGGACCGATCCTGGCCGGTGTCGCCGGCCTCGCCTTCGGCATCGTCAACGGCAACTCGATCCAGTTGACCGCCTGCTATGGCATGATCGGCATCGTCGTGGCCTATGCAGCCGCCACCCTGACCTCGGGCGGCACCCTGCGCGAGGTCGTCCTGACCCTGCTGCGGGCGCTGGAAGATGGCGGCAAGGGCGTGGTGATCGTCGGCATCCTGCTGGTCGCAGCGCAGGTCTTCGTGGCCATCGTCAACCTGACCGGCGTCGGCGTTGCCGTGACCTCGTCGATCCTGGAACTGGCCGATGGCAACCTGATCATGATCGCGCTGATCATGGCCGGTGTCTGCCTGATCGCGGGCATGGGGCTGCCGACCTCGGCGGCCTACGTTCTGGTCGCGGCAGTCTTTGCCCCGGTGCTGATCCAGCAGGGTCTGGACCCGGTCACGGTGCACCTGTTCGTGCTGTATTACGCGGTTCTGTCGGTGATCACACCGCCGGTCTGTGTCGCGGTCTTCGTGGCTGCCACGGTGGCCAAGACCAACTGGATGCAGGTGGCCGGGCAATCGCTGCGGCTGGGCGGCACCGCCTATGCCATCCCGATGCTGATGCTGATCTATCCGGGGCTGTTGCTTCAGGGGTCGGCCCTGGACATCATCATGGCGCTGCTCTCTGGGATCGGCTTCACCCTGGGCGTGGCGGCCTTCTTCGCCGCGCAGCCGATCTTTCACCGGTTCAGCTGGGTGCTGTGGCTGGTGCCGGTGGCCCTGCTGCTGATCCCGCAGTGGCCCGCGACCATAGCCGGTGTGCTGATCATGATCCTGTTCTGGATCCTTGCGCGGGGGCAAAAGCCCCGCGCCGTCCCGATCCCAGCTTCGGAAGGCTGACATGACCGTCAATTCTGATTTCAAAGACCGGCTGGCCGCCGGCCAGAAGATGCTTGGCGTCTTCGTCAAGACCCCGCAGCCCATCGTGATCGAGATCCTGGGCCAGTCCGGCCTGGATTTCATGGTCATCGATGCCGAGCACGCGCCGTTTGACCGGCAGGCCATCGACACGGCGATGATCGCCGGGCGTGCCGCCGGATGCCCGATCATCGTCCGGGTGCCGAAGGGCGATCCGGAAACCCTCCTGGGGGTGCTGGACAGCGGCGCCGCCGGTGTCATGGTCCCCCATGTCTGCTCGGTGGCGCAGGCCGAAGATCTGGCAAGGGCCGTGCGCTACGGTCCCGGCGGGCGCGGGTTCGCGGGCACCACGCGGGCGGCGGACTATGCCCGGCGCGGCTTACAGGAACACTTCGACCAGACCACGCGCGAGGTTTCGCTGATTTGCCAGATCGAGGATCCCGAAGGCTACGACGCACGGGCCGGCATTGCGGCCGTCGAGGGGGTCGATGCGCTGTTCGTTGGCCGCGCCGATCTCTCGGTGTCCTACGGATTCCGCGATTTCTTCGCCCCGGAAACCGCCGAACGGTGCCGCGAAGTGCTGGGCCTCGCGGGCGCGGCAACCGGCCTGTATTGCGCACCGGGCGAAGACATCACGCCGTGGCAGCAGGCTGGCGGCAGCCTGTTCGTCATCGGCTCCGACCATACCTTGATGACCCGAGGGGTCGCGCAGATGCGCGAGACCGTGTTCGGGTCGCCCGACTCGACGAAAGGACCCATCTCATGACCATCGAGTATCTCAAACGCGGAAAACCTCAGGCCGACCGGGCCGAAGACGACGCCAAGACCGCCGCAGTCGTGGCCGCAACGCTGAAGGATATCGAGCAGCGCGGCGATGAAGCGGTGCGCGAACTGGCGGTGAAATTCGACAAGTACGACCGCGACAGCTACCGGCTGAGCGAGGAAGAGATCGAAGAGATCATCGCCAAGGTCAGCCCGCAAGACCTTGAAGACATCCGGTTCGCCCAGGCGCAAGTGACCAACTTCGCCCAGGCGCAGCGCGACTCG
>NZ_JBFBVU010000035.1:0-27872 GCF_040689105.1 Meridianimarinicoccus marinus | reverse complement strand
AAGGCTGATCCCGGCCAGCACCAGCGCGACCCGGACCGGCGGCAGCAGGTCGCCGGGATGCAACGCCGTGGCGGTCAACCTTGTCGTGGCCGCGAGGGTCATCCCCTTCTTTGCAGATCACGGTATCGCCCTGCTGCGCATCCTGACGGATCGGGGCAAGGTCGGGAACCACGCTTACCAGCTCTATCGGGCCGTCGAGGACGTGGATCATTCCAGGACCGAGGCGAACAGCGCGCAGACCAATGGCATCTGTAAGCGGTTCCATCGGACCATCAAGGACGCGATCTACGACATCGCCTTCTGCAAGAAGCTCTACCGTTCGGTGAAGGCGTTGCAGGTCGATCTCGATGTCTGGTTGGTGAATTGCAACGAGCAGCGACCGCATTCGGGAAAATACTGCTACGTCAAGACGCCTGTGCAGACCTTCCGCGAAACGTTAAACATCGTTTTCGAAAAGACGATCCGGGCATCCGACATGCCGGACGGTCCCGAACCCGTTCTCAGCCACCAGGGCTGAGGTGTCCGTCAGATCAAGTCGGAAGGTTTCCACCTTTCGATCATAGTCCTGGCAGCTCACTCACAGTCCGTCACGATGACGGAACTGGCCATCCATGATCGTTGCCTGCACCTTTGTCGTCAGGAGTTGTTCGGGATTGTCCAAATCCAGAATGTTCCGATCCAAGATCACAATATCCGCCAATTTTCCGACTTCGAGAGAGCCGATCTTGTCTTCCATTCTCAGTTGCCAGGCAGGGTTGATAGTTACGGCTTCGATCGCTTGCATCAGGTCCAGCGGTTCAGCGCCATTTGGGAATTTATTGGAGTTCTCTGGATCAAGGGGGTTCTTGAACGTAACCGCTGTGTAGATCTGGTAGAGCATGCTGTTGGTCGACATCGGCGCGGACGGGTAATCTCCTGCAAGGCTGACGCTGACCCCGGCATCGGCCAGTGGCCTGTATTGAGAAACACGCTCATTCGTCCGCGTGTCACCCAACATGCTGAGAAAGTCCTGATCCTGCCCAGCCCAATCCACCGAAAAAATCGGGGTGATGTTTACCGGAATGCTGTTGTCGATCATACGTTGCTGGTCATCTGGATGAACGATCTGATAGTGATGCAGCGCATTGCGCTCGTCCGTGTTGCCGGAGTCGCGCGACGTAAGGATCGCGTCAATCATTCCACGCACAGTGCCCGACCCTTCAACATGGGCAAAAACGTCGAGACCTTGATCGTTTGCGGCCTTGACGACCTCTTTCATCTGATCCGGTTTCACCGCCGAAATGCCGATATTGTCTGTTCCCTCGAACGGCTCCAGCATCAGAACCGCGCCAGCACTCCACGTCCCTTCGGGGTGCAGTTTGATGCCATGTACGCGAAACAAGTCTCCGTTGTACTTGTCGGCCATTGCACGTGCCCGTGCCGCAAATTCAACCGGATCGGCGGTTGCGTCCTTGTAGGCCGGCTGAACAAATGTTCGCACTGGCAAATCGCCGTCGGCGAGCGCTCTTTCAAGCACCTTCATGGAGATTTCCTAATCATCGAACATGCCGGGTGCGTTTGTGAAATTCGGCGTGACAACTCCAGGAATCAGTGCTGTTGTTGTGCCGCCTGCGACGACTTGTGGCTGAAGTTTTTCGCGGCTTTCCTCGATCATTCGCTCGGGCTCCCAAGCGACTTTCGTATAGACCGGGAACCACGACCCTTCCTTGCCGACGCCCAATGGGTTTCCGTCGTCATCCCTGATCCAGTAAGTAACACCCGGTACCGGGTCCGGCGTATCTTTGGTGATGTTTCCGGCTTCGAGCGCCCTTGTGTTCAGCCAGGCATCGTGAATGGTGAAGTCGATGATAATCGCGATCTTGTCGGGGATGATTTCATCCAGTTCAGCGGCAGTGGGCGCGCCGCCCATAAGGGTAGCATTGTATCCCTGGCCGACAATGATCGGCAAATCGGGGTTCTCCGCCACGTAATCCCGCAGCATCTGCAGTGTTTCTTCCTTGTCTTTTGCCGCATTCAGATCGACGCCAAGTGTCGACCACGCGGACCTGAGAACATGGTCATGGGCGCTGACATAGCCGGGGAGCACCATCTTGCCGGTCAGGTCAAGCACTTCGGTGTTCTCGCCGGTCAGGCTTTCCACACCGCCCAGGTCGCCAACATACACGATCTGATTGTCTCGCACGGCAACGTGCTTGTGCCTGGGGATTTTGCTTGTCCATTGTCAGGATGAAAGCGTTCTTCAAAACCAGATCTGCGGCATCCTGGGCATGAGCAAGGCTCGCGCTTAGTGCCAGGACGCTGGCCATAATCAACTTCATCGCGTGTCTCCCCTGTTGGCAAGTTCATCTTTTTCAATGTTTTCAGGGTTGCCATGGCTTTTTTGCAGAACTCTGACGTCTGAGGATTCACTTCGCGAATCCATGGCGTTAGATTCTCTGTTTGAGCAAGCCATCTCCCGCCCGCTATCGCACGACGAACTGGTCCAGCTATCGAGCCTTTGAGGCGCCATGGGTTCGGGTTCAATGGCGAGGGCGTCGCTTCGTAAACGGGAGGACGGATACCACGCCCGCAGCCGGATCGAGGCCGAGATGTGCTGCCTGAAATCCTTCGGCGAGCGCATCGCCGCAAGAGACCCGGACCGCCAGACCGCCGAAATCAACGCCCGCATCGCCCTCATGAACCGCTTCAACGCCCTCGGCACCGCCGTGATCGTCCGCGTGGCCTGACGTCAGCCGGGCAAGGGGCAGTCTCGCCTCAGGACGGGGTAAGGCAACACGCCCTGCTGATTTACAAGTTGCGCACCGCCGCCCGGTGTCGGTCCGGAATGAATCCGGTCGGAGGCGTCGATGGTACGCCCGCATTTGGTACTGTCAGCAATCGGCGCCGGATCAGTCCATGTAGGGGCTCTTGCCGCCCTTCGCGAAATCAGGCCAGTTCTTTCCCTCGGCGAAGAAGTCGACCATCGTGGTTCCTTCGGGATCATAGGAGCACTGGATGTCGTCCGAGCGAGTCTCAAGGTAGATCGTGCCGTTCATGGCGTGGGTTCCGTCGGTGCGCTGACCTTCGTACTTCATGTCGGTTCTGGCCTCAAAGTCCTGAAAGAAACTCTGCGTTGCGGCACTGCAGTCTTCGGCCATCCATTCCGGGCTGACAGCCATCGTGGCCGTGGGGACGGAAAATGCAAGGATGGCAAGGATGCGTGGCTTCATGTCTAAGACTTTCCAGAGGTTTTGGCTCTGCCAACGTTAGAATGGCGGCGGGCACCGGACAAGCTTGCAGTCGCCTCCGATTTCCTGTGGCGTAATTGCTATTGCCCTGTTTGGAAGGGGTCCGAGCATGCGGTTTACACGAGATCAGGCGACTGCAATCTTTCAATTTCCATTGAGTCAGGCCAGAGCTGCCAGACAGACCATGCATTCAAAGATCCTGATCGGATTGTCCATCGCGGCGGCGTCAGCCGTTTGCGCCAACACCCATCGCTTTACAGGCTCGGCCACGTGCAAGCTGACGAACACCGCAGCCGATGCCGGCCTCTACGAGGGGCCGCGCACGGTCACGCAATCTGAAACCGAGTACAGCACGATCTTCGAAGTCAAGATGGGCGGGGCAGAGTCTTTCCTGTTTGCGGGCAAAAAGGGAGACCCCAACTGGATGCATGGCCCCGACAGGGTTCGCTTCACGGACCTCCCCACCCGAGGCATTTTCCACTGGTCGACGTTCGCGCTGGTCGTGGCTCAGTAGAAGTAACATTGACCCGCTGACGTCACGCGTCATCGTGGTCGTGACAAGGTGTCGGTTGCGGGCGCAAGGGCGGTTGAACATTCTTGACTGGCTTTGCACCCGCAACCGACCGCCTCAGGGCTGTCAGATTTTTGACATGACTTGAAACGTCTTGGCGCACCAACGATTGGCCCGAGGATGAGTGATTCAGGACCGTTGCGTTCATCCGTAGAGGTTGACGGAGCGCCTTCCCCTCAGCCTGTTGAGTATCCGCCGGTGTTGGCTCCGCCACTCAGTCCGGGTCGAAAACGTATCCTATCCCGCGGACTGTCCTGATCAAACCGGGTTTCTGGGGGTTAGTTTCGATCTTTCTGCGCAGCCGGGAGATCCGGATATCAATACTGCGGTCGAACGGATCCCACGAGCGGTCATGCGCCTGTTCAAGGATCTGGTCGCGGTTGAGAACGCGGGAACGGTTTTCGGCAAACAGCCTGATCAGGCGGAATTCCATGGCCGTCAGAGGAACTTCCTGCCCGTCCTCTTGAAGCAGTTTCGCGGCCCCGAGATCCAGCGTGTAAGGTCCGAACGGAAGGGCGTCGGCTTCGCCGTTCACGGCGCCTTCCGGGGTCTGCACCGGGGCGCGCCGAAGGACAGCCTTGATCCGCGCTTCGAGTTCGCGCAAATCGACAGGCTTGCCGAGATAATCGTCGGCGCCCATTTCAAGCCCGAGAATCCGGTCTATGGTCTCACCGGCGGCAGTCAGCATCACCACCGGTGTGCGATCCTCGACCCGCAATGTCCTGAGCGCGGACAGGCCGTCCTCGCCGGGCATGTTGACGTCGAGCAAAATCAGATCCACGTCCTGTTCGGCGATCAGGTTTCGCATCGCGGCCGTGTCATGCACCGCAAGCACCTTGAAGCCGCGCTTTCCAAGATATTCTTCCAGCATCTCGCACAGGTCGACTTCATCGTCGCAAACGAGGATCGTGGGCGTCTCGTTCTTCGTCATGCGCTTCCTCCCTGGGCGAGAATTCCGGACACGAAATCACGCAGTTCCGTCGGCGAGACGGGTTTCTCAAGATAGGGCCGGCCGGATTCACGCAGCAATGCCTGGGAAGACTGGCCCAACGTGTCGCCGGTGACAAATCCCATTTGTCCCAGCAATTCGGGATAGTTGCGCCGCACCGTTTCGAACAGTTTCCGGCCATCCGTGTCGGGCATGTTCAGGTCCGAGATTATGCAGTCGGTCTGTCCCAGCGACAAGACTTCGAGCGCCTCGGTGCCGGAATAGGCCACACGGACACGGAAACCCGCGCGTTCCAGAACCTCGCCATGAAGATCCGCCACATCGGGTTCGTCATCGACCACCAGAACACGCGAAGGCACCGGGCGGTCCGGTTTGCCATCCGCCGGTGCGTCGGCGGCGTCGATCGGCGGCAGATCGACGACGATGCGGGTGCCATCGCGGTAGTCGGTGTCCAGCCGGATCTGGCCCCCATGTGTCTGCACCACACGATGACACCATGTCAGCCCGATGCCCTTGCCATTGCCGATCCCACGGGTGGAAAAGAATGGCTCGAAGATCTTCCCGGCGATGTCTCTGGACACACCTGGCCCATTGTCGGCAACGGCGATACGCACATGCCCCGAGCGTGGATTCAGCCCGGTTTCGATGACCACGCGCCCCGGCACGTCGATGTCGGACAGGGCAGCGTGCGAGTTCTGCAGCAGGTTGATGAGCACTTGCGCAAGCTGGTTGACGTCGGCCCTGACTTCTGGAAGCCCCGGGGCGAGCTGCAGGTCAATATCCAGATCCAACGTCATGCCGCTATGGCGCAGGACGTCCACCGCCGTTCTTGCAATATCGTCCACAGAGGCGGGCGCCATCTCGGCCGGTTCCTGACGCACCATCGAAAGGTAGGTCTTTACGACGTCCGAACACTGCCCGGCGGCGTCCTCGATCTTGCGGGCGTGTCTTTCCACCTCCGGGCCGGCCCCTTCCTCCCGCAACATCAAGGCATGTCCCCGCACCACAGAGAGCGGATTGTTGAGGGCATGGGCGACATTGGCCAGCACCCCGCCAAGTGCACTCAACTTCTCGTTCTGGAACAGGCGCTCGCGCTGACGCGCCAGATCCATTTCCGTTTCAAGTTGATCGGTCAGATCGCGGGAGAATGAGACGATGACGTCGCGGCCTTCATAGTCGATCAGCCGAGCCGAGACCGCGCCCCAGAAGGGACGGCCCTCCGGGTCGAGGAAACGCGCCTTGAAATCGTTCACGAACCCGTTCTTTCGCAGCGCCTTGAGGAAATCATCTCGGTCCGCCGGATCGGCATAGAAGGATCGGGTATTCGGGTTGTGCCCGAACATCTTGTCGATTTGCCGTCCCCGGAACAGGACAACTCCGGTTTCCGCCTCGGTCATCAGGATCGGGGCGGGGCAGTTCTCGACCACCTTGCGGATGATGTCCCCCTGGCCAATTTGCTCGCGAAGGTCGATCAAAGTGGTGACCGCGCAGGTCTCGCCGGCGAATTGCGTCATCCGGCCGCTGGACGACATGGGAACCGTCTGTCCATGCCTGTCAACAAAGTCGATCCGCCGGTCGTCGACCCGTCCGGTGCGGCGCAATTCCTGAACGAAGCTGTCGCGGTCGGCCGGGTCGAGGTAATGTTCACGCGCGAATGTCGTCTTTCCAAACAGCTCCAGCGCCGCCGGGGAGCGATACAGGATGAAACCGTCGCGCAGGCGGGCCATCACAACCGGCACCGGGTTGGTATCTAGGATCGTCCGCAAAAGTTCTTCGCTTTCGTGCAGCATCCGGGCTGCGTGGTTCGCCTCGGTCACATCCGTCCGGATGACGATGAATCCGCCCGACGACACGGGATTGTAGCGCACCGAATAGACCCGCCCGTCGCTGTGGCGCTGCACGATCTCGCGAGACTTCGGGCGCCCGACATTCGCCTGCCACTCCGCCTCCCGCGCGCTGACATCTGCATAGAGTCCGCTGGCGACGCAGGCCTGCAACATGTCCTCCCATCGCATACCCGGCACGATCATCCCGGCGATCGGTTCCAGCATCTCGGCGAAACGCTCGTTGAAGGTCACAAGCCGCCGCCCGGCGTCGAAAACCGCAATCCCCTCGGCCAGGGCGTCGATGGCTTCCATCGGGAAACTGGTGCCGTTCAAGTCGGGCTTTCCGGTATGTGGATCGTCATGGGTCATTCTTCCCGGCTAAGCCATCGATGTTTCATGTGGTTTTCAACTGCCGCCGGTTTTGTTTCAAATGTAACAGCCGCGCCCGGCGCCGCCGCGGCCAAGCTGACGAATAATTCATCAAAAACATGGCCTTGCTAGGCTTCAATCGCCGGACATCCGTTGAAATCCTTGAAACGCCAAACCTCCCGAACGGACATGCGACCGCAACACGCCCCGCGCAATCTGGCGTCATCGGCCAGTCAGGCCATCCCGAGACAGACCAGGAAGGACGAAACCGATGGACGCCTCCACAAACACAACTTTCCACATCGATGCTGCGATGGACATCCTGCTGCCGCCCCGCAGTGCGCGCCGGACGCCGCACAAACATCACCGTCTGGATGACTTCGGCGTGGTAGAGTCATTCACGGCCGACCCTCGGCGCACCAGCAGCAGCGTTTTTGGCTGATCTTCGATTTTCAACAGGAGTTCCCACCCCATGACCGGCATCAAGGCCTCGATTCTCGACACGATCGGCAACACCCCCGTCGTCCGCATCAACAACATCGCGCCGGAGGGCGTCGAGCTCTACGTCAAATGCGAAGCGTTCAATCCGCTCGGCTCGGTCAAGGACCGTCTCGCCCTCGGCGTGATTGAGGCCGCCGAACGTGACGGCTCGCTCAAGCCGGGCCAAACGGTGGTCGAGGCCACATCCGGAAATACCGGTATCGGCCTTGCCATGGTCTGCGCCCAGAAGGGCTATCCGCTGGTGCTCGTCATGGCCGAAAGCTTCTCGGTCGAACGCCGCAAGCTGATGCGATTCCTCGGGGCGAAGGTGATCCTGACTCCGGCCTCGGAAAAGGGGACCGGCATGGTTGCCAAGGCCAGGGAACTGGCCGAGGAACATGGCTGGTTCTGGACCCGGCAATTCGACAACCCCGCCAATTCCGAGATCCATGCCCGCACAACGGCCATCGAGATCCTCGACGATTTCGGGGAACAGGGGCTGGATTACTGGGTGTCCGGTTTCGGCACAGGTGGCACGATGAATGGGGTCGCGAAGGTGCTCAAGGCGCGCTCTCCGAACACCCGGATCGTTGCCGCCGAGCCCGACAACTCCGTCCTTCTGGCTTCGGGCATCGCACAGAGTTTTGACGCCGATGGCGCGGCGAACGGATCGCACCCGAATTTCCGCCCGCATCCGATGCAGGGCTGGTCCCCCGACTTCATATCGCAACTGGCGCAGCAGGTGCTCGACGCAGGCCATATCGACACGTTCACGGCGGTTCCGGGGGACGATGCGATGCAATGCGCCAAGGATCTGGCGGCGAAGGAAGGCATCTTTTGCGGCGTCTCGTCCGGCGCGACCTTTGCCGCCGCGCTCCAGATCGCGAAATCGGCGCCGAAAGGATCGAAGATCCTCGCGATGCTGCCCGATACCGGAGAGCGCTACCTCTCCACCCCGCTCTTCGCGGATGTTCCCGAAGAGATGACCGAGGCAGAGATGGCGCTGTCCCGCTCGACGCCGAATTACCGCTTCGACGTCGCCGCAACGCCCGCGCCCGCCGCCGCGCCAGCACCGGCGGCCCCGGATGCCTTGGCCGAAGTCGAGGCGATCATTGCCAGCAAGCCGGTGGTGATCTTCGCGCTGGAATGGTGTGAGTTCTGCTGGTCCGTGCGCAACATGTTTGCCGAGGCGGGGATCGCCTATGACAGTGTCGATCTCGACTCGGTCGCCTTCCAGGAAAGCAACAAGGGCACGCAATACCGGGCCGCCCTGCGCGAGATCACCGGCGCCCCGACGATTCCGCAGGTCTTTGTCGGCGGCCAGCATATCGGCGGTGCCTCGGAAACCTTCGACGCCTTCAACTCCGGCGCGTTGCAGGCCGCGCTTGGCGCTGCCGCGGTCCCTTTCGACCCCGAAATGTCCCGCGACGCCTATTCCTTCCTGCCCAACTGGCTGCATTCCCGGTGAGACTCTACTGAGAGTTTCGCTGATCTCCCGTGAAACGGGAAAAGCGGAAGCCCGGCAGCTCGCCGCCAGCATCGCACGCCACTGGAGAGAGATCCGGACCGATTCTTTCGTGCGCTGACGCCGGTCCATATCCATTTCCGAACGCCCCGCCGGTCGCCGGCGGGGCGTTCCAGTTTGCGCATTCCTGACTTTGTTTCAGTCAGTTACACGCCGCCCGGCGTGGATACATTTGAAACGCGCAAGCCCCTCTCCTGACCGCTTTCTGAAACGCAGCCTCCGTAGAACTGCACTCACGGTCCAATTGGAGCCGCCCCCTCCGGTCCCCCGCGGACCCCAACAACAGGACGATACAAGATGAACACCCAAGCAATGGAAAAGCCCGCAAAAGTCGCCAAGAACGGCGTCGACGTTCCCACCCTCCTGGCCACCATCGGCGTCGTGAAGGATGCGCCGCCTGCCGCACAGTTCCAGTTCCGCGCCAAGGGCGAATGGGTCAACGGCACGCATTCCCGCGCCACGGTCAACGGGTTCTTCGGCGCTGGCGAAGAGCAGAGCCGCGCGCAGGATTTCGTCATCGAAGGCGATCACCCGGCCGTCGTCTGCGGGGCCGACAAGGCGCCGACCCCGGTCGAATACCTGCTTTCGGCGCTGGCGGCCTGCCTGACCGCCGGTGTCGGCAACATCGCTTCGGTCCGCCAGATCGACCTCGACTCCGTGGAAACGACGGTCGAGGGCGATATCGACATGCAGGGTATTCTCGGCCTCGACGACAACGTGCGCAACGGTTTCAATACCATCCGCGCGACCGTGAAGATCAAGGGCGATGCCCCCGCCGAGGCGCTGGAACGGGTGGTGCAGCAGTCCATCGCGCGCTCGGCCGTCTTCGACATGCTGACCAATGGCACGAAGGTCGATGTGACCGCCGTCGCTGCATGATCCGGAGTCTCCGGCGGTCCCCCGCCGGAGACCCTCCCAAACCGCTCTGCAACAGGAAAAACAATATGAAACGCCCCGCTTTCCGCAACGCCATCGCCAAGGCGATGGGCTTTCCCCCGATCCTGCCCGACCGCAAGGCCGGTTGGATTGCCTGAGCCAAGAGGACGCCTTCATGATCCGCTTGAGCCCGCACATCCGCCGTCGCGGCAACACCACACTCCGTGACCGCCGCCGCCCCCATGCCAGTGCCAGTGCAATCGCCCCGGTTTCCCGACACGACCTGATGTCCGCCATCGGCTCGGCGACGGATCGCTGACCCTTCCCTTAGCTTGAAAGACCGCACCAATGGCCCGCAAGACAGACGTTCTCATCATCGGCGCCGGACAGGCCGGGCTCGCTTTGAGCCGGCACCTGACCGCCCTGGATATCGACCATGTGATCCTTGATCGGGGTGCGGTCGGACAGCGCTGGCGGGCAGAACGCTGGGCCTCGCTGCACCTGCTGACGCCCAACTGGATGACGCGCCTGCCGGGCTGGCGGTATCAAGGCGACGACCCGCAGGGCTTCATGCACAAGGACCAGGTGGTCGGGATGCTTGGCCGATATGCACGGTCCTTCGATGCCCCCGTCGCGGAATTCACCGAGGTCGAGAACCTGCGGCAGACGCCCACCGGCTACCGCATCCGCACCAGCAACGGCATCTACGTCGCCCGTTCGGTCGTCATTGCAACCGGAGCCTGTGACCGTCCGGCGGTTCCCGGCTTTGCCGCGTCGATCGCTCCCACGATCGCGCAGGTCACAACGCGTGACTACGTGCATCCGCGCCAACTGGAACCTGGCGGCGTGCTGGTGGTCGGCGGTTCTGCCACGGGTGTGCAACTCGCCGAGGAAATCCACCTGGCAGGCCGTCCCGTCACGCTGGCAGTCGGTGCCCATGTGCGGCTGCCGCGCCGCTATCGCGGTCGGGACATCCTCGACTGGTTCGACCGCTGCGGGATGCTCTCGGAGGCACGCGATCCGGCCGTTCCGACGCACAAGGCGCTGTCGCAACCCTCGCTGCAACTGATCGGTTCGGACCCGCCGCGCGATATCGACCTGCGATCCCTCTCGCGACTGGGGGTCCGCTGCGTCGGGCGGGTTGACGGCGCCGATGGGAACCGGGTTGGTCTGGGCGGCACCCTGGCCGCCGATGTTGCCGCCGGCGAAGTGCGGCGCAAGCGCACGCTGGAGCGCGTTGACAGCTTCATCCGCGTCACCGCCGACCAGGCCGAACCGGCCCCGCAGGGAGATGCCCCCTTCATTCCGCAAGACGCCGCCCTACGGGAACTGGATCTCGCCGCCTTGGGGATCCGGACAATCCTCTGGGCAACCGGTTTCCGGCGCAGCTATCCCTGGCTCGATATCCCCGTTCTCGACCGGACGGGAGAGATCATCCAATGCGGCGGCATCACGCCCTGCGCCGGTCTCTATACGCTTGGCCTGCCCTTCATGCGCAGACGCAATTCCACCTTCATCGACGGTGCCGGGCAGGACGCAGCCGACATCGCCACCCATATCCTGCGTCATCTCGACAGCTCGGCCCACGCCGCCGCCTGACACAGGGAGCCGCCAATGACCCATCTCTCCAATGCCGCCCACTATGACGCCCTGATCGTCGGGGCCCGCTGTGCTGGCGCAGCCACCGCAATGCTGCTGGCCCGCGCCGGTGCGAAAGTGCTTGTCGTTGACCGCGACCCTGCCGGGTCCGACACGATGTCCACCCATGCGCTGATGCGCGGCGCCGTCGAACAACTTGACCGCTGGGGGCTTCTGGACAGACTGATCGTTGCCGGAACACCAAGGGTTGGCTGGACCACCTTTCACTACGGCCCCGAAAGCTATCCCGTAGAGATCCGGCCCAGCGGCGGAATCGACGGGCTCATTGCGCCGCGCCGCAGCCTTCTTGACGGCGAACTCGTGACGGCCGCGCGCGCCGCCGGGGCAGAGGTTCGGCACCGGACATCGCTGGTCGGCCTGGTTCACGACGCGACAGGGCGAGTTCGCGGCGCGCGCCTGTCCCCTGCGCGGGGATCTGAATACGAGATTACCGCAGATCTTGTCATTGGTGCCGACGGCCGCCGGTCCACCCTTGCGCGTCATGTCAAAGCGCGGACATTGATCGAGACGCCCAACCGTTCCGGCTGTGTCTACGCCTATTTCGATGGCATCCGGGACCGGGGCTATCAGTGGTTCTACGACACGCGGGCAACGGCGGGCGCCATCCCAACGAATGCCGGGCTGCACTGTGTCTTTGCCGCTGTCCCGGACGGCGTGTTTCGCGCCGCGCGCCGCGGCGTCGATCCGAAAGCCCTGCTTCTGACCCTGGCAGGCAAGGCGAATGCCGAACTGGCCCGCGAGTTGGCAGAGGCGAAAATGCGGGAACGCCCCATCCTGTTCTCCGGCGCCAACGGGCATTTACGGCAAAGCCACGGACCGGGCTGGGCACTGGTTGGCGATGCCGGCTATTTCAAGGATCCGGTTTCGGCGCATGGCATCAGCGACGCATTGCGGGATGCTGAAATCCTGTCCCGCGAGGTTCTCGGGGCCGAACCCGATGCGCTTGCCACCTATCAGGCGACCCGCGACGCGCTTTCCCACGACTTGTTCCGAACCACGGACCGGATGGCGTCCTACGACTGGTCCCTGCGCGGGATGCAGCGCCTGCACATGCAGCTGAAAGACGCGATGAAAGCCGAACTGACCTGGATGCGGGAGTACTTCGAGCCGGTTGCAACGGCGGCGTGACGGACACTGAAACAAACGAAACACCCGCCGACAACAAGCCGAAACAGTCCCTCGGTAGACCAAGGCAGAGCAACCACACCAGAGACGGTCCCATGCCCCATGAACGTATTCGCACCAACGCCATGACCGCTGGCACCGGTCTTCCGGTCGTCCTTCTGCACGGAAGCGCGATGACGGCCGATAGCTGGAAGGGCCTGCGCGGCTATATCGGAGATCGCTTGGATGTGTGTACGCTCGATATCGCCCGGATCCGGCAACTTGCCGATCTGCGGGCCGGGGCGGTTCCCTCACTGGACGAACTGACCGAGGTGGCCGTGGTGGAACTGGCGCGGATCGGCACCCCGGTCCATCTCGTCGGGCACGACTTCGGCGCGGTGCTGGCCTTGAAGCTCGCAAGCGCCCTCCCCGGCGCGGTTGGCAGCCTGACGCTGATCGAACCCACGGCCTACAACGCTGTTTGCCCCGGTAGTCAGGCAGCCTGGCAAACGCGGCAAGAGGTGCGTGCAACCGTCGCCCATATGCACACCAGCCTGGTCGAGGGCGATGGGTGGCGCGCCATGCAATGCTTCACCGACCTGGTGCACGGGCCGGGCACATGGAGCCTCACCTCGCGCGCGCATCGCAAGGAACTGGCCCTGCGGGCGGGAGAGGCCCTGGCCGACCTCATGGCGATTTCGGCCGACCAGATGGGTCCGGTGGACCTGGCAGGGGTCGTCTGTCCGACGCTGCAGGTCACGGGCGGCAAATCGCACCGAATGAACAAACAGGTGGCGCGAGAGTTGCGTTTCGCGGTGCCCTTCCTGCGGGACGAGATCATTCCTGATGCCGGACACCTCCCGCATCTGAGCGATCCTCATATTGTCGATCCTCTTGTTTATGATTTTCTTGTACGCGCAAACGCACAGTGGCAGGATACCGGGATTACCCTGCGGCATGCTGCCTGAGCCAGCCAGTCATTCTTGGTGAAATGGAGGGAAGAGTTTTGGAAAAGACCCTTTATGACAAGTATGGCGGCTTCTCGACCGTCAGCCGGATTGTCATGTCGCTCTACGAAAAGCTTCTGGAAGACGACGATCTGGGTCCGTTTTTCGACGATGTGGACATGCCGAAACTGATCGACCACCAGACCAAATTCGTTGCGTCCCTGATGGGCGGACCGGCTTCGTTTACCGATACGCATATCGAACGGGCCCACCGCAACATGACGATCGCAGACAGCCATTTCGATCGGCTGAAGACGCTTGTGGACGACACGCTTGCCGAATTCGACGTGGACGCGGAAGACATCCAGACCGTGTTGGGGGCGTTCGAGGCGCGGCGGACCCTTCTGGTCAAGGCCTGACATGTCCATCGAAGCCATCAATGAACAGTTGCTGCGCGCCATTGGTGTCGGCGTGGCGCTCGTCGATCTCGACACGATGGAGCTCAAGTTCCGAAACGACACGTTCCTGGAGTGGTTCGGCGGCGCGGAGGCGAGCGGTCGCGTGGCGGATCTGTTTCCCTCGCTGGACCCCGAAGCCCTGGCGGCGCATCTGCAAACCGACGGAAGTTTCACTTCGGAAACCAGCTTCAAGCTGAAGCGCCGGCGCATGACCGTGGCGCTGGAGTTCACCCGAACCAACGATCCCTCCGAGCGGATTGCGGTGCTGGTGTGCCAGAACATCACCCGCATCAAGGAACTGGAATCGATGATCGACTCCTATTCGATGATGGTGGAACGCAACACGCACGAGATCAAACGCGAGAAGGAACAGGTCGAGAAGCTTCTGCTGAACATGATGCCGCGCTCGGCCTACGAGGAGTACAAGTCCTTCGGTGTCGTTGCGCCGCGGATCTTTGATTCCGTCTCGGTGCTGACGCTGGATTTCGAGGATTTCGACCGCATCCTTGAGGCCAACGACCCGGCGGTTATCGTCAGTGAGCTCAATGACATCTACACCGCGTTCGACCGGATCGGAGAACAGTTCGGCTGCGAACGCGTGCGCACGAATGGCGACAGCTATTTCGCCGTTTCCGGGGTGCCGGACCCGGTTCAGAACCATTCCGAATCCGTGGCGAATGCCGCCGTGCGCTTCCTGCGGTACCTCGCGCGGCGCAACGAGAGCCATCCGATCAAGTGGAACGCGCGACTGGGGCTGGCATCGGGTCCGGTCATCGGCTCTGTCGTCGGCGTTCAGAAATACATTTACGATGTTTTCGGCCCGGCGGTCGAGCGCGCCAGCCGCACCCGTGTGCTGGCGCCGCCAATGGCGATTGCGGCCCATGTCAGCATCCGCGACCTGCTGGATTCCCGTTTCACCCTTGCGCCTCTGGTTCCCAAGCAGTCTCGTCCCGCGCCTCAGGAAGGGCTTTTCCTGCTGACCGAAACCGCGGCTCCTGAGGCGCAGGGGACATTGTGAAACCCGGCTTGGGAGATCGCCTGCCCGAAGCGCCAGACCCACCAGGGGCGGTGTCGATCGGGGAAGCCATCGACCTTTTCGAGGAAGCGGTCGTGTTCTTCGATGCAGAGGCGCGGATCGTTGCGTCCAATGCGAGCTTCCTGAAGACGTTCGACGCCATCCGGGAATTCGTGGCGCCGGGATCCACCTGGGACATCTTCCTGCTGGAGGCCGAGCGCCACGCCCTGCTTGACGTACAGGTCTGCGAGTCCCTGCGGCTTGCCGAAGATCTCATGCTGGAAGGATCCATCGATCCGCCGGCCATCGAATTCTCGACAGACACCCGAAGGGCTTTCGCCGCCCGCCTCAAGGCGATTTCAAATGGCGGCTTTGCGCTCGTGGTGTCGGAAACCTTTGACCACCGCGCCGAGGCGGACTCGGATCGCCTTGCCGAGTTGATGACCTCGAAGGTGCTGGAAGCTTGTCCGGCAAATCTCACGATGTCGCGGATCGGGGACGGGCAGATCCTGTACCGGACCCCGGCGGCGACTGAGCTTCTGGGCACCTCACGCAACATGCGCGACCATTTCATGCACGTCGAGGAACGGGCCGATTTCATCACCGCCCTTCTGCCGGATGCCCGCGTGGATGACATGCGGGTGACCGGTCGGCGCCGCGACGGGTCCGCCTTTGCCGCGTCGCTCTCGGCGCGGCTGATCGACTATCGGGACGAGGAAGTCGTCGTGGCAGAGATGACGGATCTGACCGACGAGTTGACGATGCGGGCAGAATTGGAACGCCAGAAGGATCTCGCGTTCCAGTCCGAAAAGATGTCCGCCCTGGGCGAGCTTCTGGCAAGTGTTGCGCACGAGTTGAACAACCCGCTTTCCGTGGTGATCGGAAACGCGATGATGCTGGGCGAGGAGCCGTTGGACGAAAGCGCAATGAAGCGGGTCTCGAAGTTGAGCGATGCCGCGGATCGCTGCGTGAAGATCGTTCGCACCTTCCTGTCGATGGCCCGCGAACAACCGCTGGAACTCTCCCCCTGCAGCCTCGGCGATTTGGTGGAGACTGCAATCGATGCCCACAAAAGCCACTCCGAAAACACCACGCCGGCGTTGCTGGTATCCCTGTCCGACAGATTGCCGGATGTCATGGTTGACGAGGTTCAGATCGTGCAGGTGATCCTGAACCTGCTCAACAACGCAGAACAAGCGATGGCCGACTCTGCAGTGGGCGATCAGGTGCGCATATCGGCGGACCTCGCGGAGACCAAATCCCTGGTTCGTTTGACCATTTCAGACAACGGGCCAGGCGTTCCGAAGGAGATTCATGGTCGAATTTTCGATCCGCTGTTCACGACGAAATCAAATGGAAAGGGCACCGGCGTTGGACTTGCCTTCTGTCATCGGGTGCTTGCAGCCCATGGCGGATCGATTCAGCTCGACAAATCCATGGGGGGTGGGGCGCGATTTGTGCTGGAATTGCCCGTGGAGCGTTCGGGACTGTTGCGTTAATCCGTAGCGGTTGGCGGCACGCCTTGGGGATGGAAAGCTGGAATCCCGCTTTGGGCGTGTCGGTCCGGAGCCGGCAATCAGCAGATCGTGTCGGTAGGGGCAGGCTCCTTCAAGGCACAACTGGGAGTGTGGATCACCCCGAAGGGCAGGGTGCTGCACGGGGACGCACGAAGACCCTGCACGAAAGGCGTGTCATGGGGTCCGTCGCACAATGTGCTTGTATTCCGGGCGACGCGATTCAATAAGTACTGCAAATACCGATTGGAGCGCCGATGCGACTGACCGCCTTTACCGACTATGGCCTGCGCGCGCTGATGCGGCTGGCCAGCGCGCCCGACCGCGGATTTTCCACCGCCGAGTTGGCCCAGGAATTCGGGCTGTCGCGCAATCACCTGACCAAGATCGTGCAGCGCCTTGCACGGGCCGGGATCGTCACCACGCGCCGTGGTGGCGGGGGTGGCGCCATGCTGGCGCGGCCTTCGGACCAGATCCGGCTGGGCGATGTTGTCCGCGTGCTGGAGCAGGACCAGGCGCTGGTCGAGTGTTTCTCGGACAAGGGCGCTTGCATCATCGACGGCCGCTGCGGGCTGAAAGGCCGCCTGCGGCGCGCCGAGGCGGCCTTCATTGCCGACCTCGACCGTTCCACCCTCGCCGATATCGCGCTGTCCCGGCCCGGGCGGGAGTCGGTGGCCACAGCATGACCGGGCAGTCAGGGGAATAGCGATGAAACTGGAACCGACCGAAAACGGGTTCGAGGCAGACCCGGACGATCTTGCCCGGTTGTTCGACCGCGCGCCGGAGGAGATCCGGCGGATGATGCAGGACGGGGCGATGACCTGCCTGGTCGAGCGCGGCGAGGGTGACGACGCGGGCCGTTTTCGCGTGACCCTGCGCGACGGGGTGCGCCGCGTCCGCCTTGTGGTCGATACATTGGGCAATGTCCTGACGACGACACGCGTGCCTATGGCAGCGCGGAGTGGTGGGACCGGCACCGGCTGACAGCCGGAAAGGGCATTGGCAACGAAAGCTCAGCCCGATCCGCGGCGCGCCGCAAGGGCGATCCCGCCCCAGACCGCGGTTCGAAACGTCATGGCGAGCACCGTTCGCATCTCGAAGGCGCCGCCACGCAGCACATGCAGTCCGAAGCCGGCGAAGACCAGCAGGGTGGCAAGGAAAATGGCGACGGCCAGCGGTGGCGCCCAGGGCCGCCCTTGCCACAGGCCGATGCCCGCCAGGACATAGGCAATCCCCGCGACGGTGTTGAACCAGAGCACGAAGGACACGACCGCGCCCATGTCGATGCCGCCAAGCAGGGTGGTGGTTCCAGAGATCACGGTCAGCAGGCCGAACCCGATTGCCACGATGGCGAGGGTTCGCAGAGTCCGGGTCGGTGGTTGCGTGCCGGTCATCAGTGTGATCCTTCCTTGCGACGTGCCTGCGCATCCGGATGCCGACCCTTGGCACGCCGTCATTGCAGCCCGAAAAAACGTTGTGGCCCGGCATTCGGAAGACGGCGGCGGCCAGATCTGGCACGAAGGGAAGTATACAAGCAATCCGCGCCGCAAGAAGGCGTGCGCAGGATATCGTAATCCCGGTGTCGGGGGCATTGGGTCTTTCACGTGCGCCGATCTTCGGTGCGGGCGGGCCTACCGGGGCGAGGGTTCGGCCTGCGCCTGCAATTCGGTGGACAACATTTTCGAAAACCGACGGCCAAGGGGTGTGCTGACATGTCCGGTCCGGCGGACGATGCCGACCTCGCGCCGAAACGCGAAGCCCTGCAGCCGGAAATGCCCGAAGTCCTGAAATCCCGGCATGGTCATCGACGACTGGGGGGCAATGCTCAGGTAGCGGGTGCCGGACAGAAGTTGACGGATCAACTGGTCGGCGTTTGTCGTGATCTTGACCTGCGGCTTGCGCCCCAGCGACGACAGGAAATGGGCGTCGAGCGCGGCTCGACCCGGCTCTTCCAGATCGGGAACGATCCATTCGCTGTCGAGACATTTCTCGGGCGGGACGATCTTGCCGGAAAACGGATGCTGGGGCGCGCAAATGCCGACAAAGGCATCGGCGAACAGCAACTCCACATCGAAGGCGGGATCGGACATCTCGTTGTTGGCCATCCCGAGATAGAATTCGATCCGGTTTGCCAGAAGCGCCTGGCGCAGGTTGTGGGCGTGGTCGGTGATGACCTTGAACTGCACATTGGGCACTTCGCGGTCGAGGTTGCGAATGGCGTCGCTGGCGACCTGGACAAAGGCCGCCCCGACCCCGATGGCCACGGTCCCCGACGAACCGGCGGCCACCGCCGCCATTTCCGCCCGACTCTCGGCCTCGTCATGCAGCAGGCGCCGGGCGTGGGGCTCCAGCGTCAGGGCAAAGGCGGTGGGCCGCACCCCGCGCGGCAGGCGCCGGAACAGGGCCACGTCGTAATAGGTTTCCAGCGCGCCGATGCTCTTGCTCAGGGCAGGCTGGCTGATGTTCAACTTGCGCGAGGCTTCCAGCAGGCTGGCGCTTTCGAGAACGGCGATGAAATGGCTGTACTGGCGCAGGTTGATCATGGTGCCCCCGGAAAACGCGATGCGTGCGGTATAAGCAAAAGCTGTATAACTCAATGGAAAAGAAGTTAGTAGTTTTACCTTGAAGCGGGCACCATGGCCGCAGTTTCAAGGGAGGAAACCATGGGCTCCATGCCGATCACGCCGCGGGCAATCTCGTTTGTCGTCGCGGCATCACTTGCCGTCCTTGTCGCACCGGAAAGCCGGGCACAGACGCAGGAACCAATCAATATCGTCATCAACCAGTCCCCCTGGCTTCAGGGGTTCGCCAATATCGTCGATCTCTATCAGGAGCAGACCGGCAATACCGCCACGCTGGACGTGAACCCCTATGCCGGCAGTCTTGAAAAACAGCGCAATGCCGTTCGTGCTGCGGAAAGCGAATATGACATCCTGATCGTCAACGGGATCTTCTATCCCGAGATGTACCAGGGCGGCTTTCTGGAACCGCTGACAAAAATCGATGCCGATTTCAGCCTCGATCCGCAGGTCTACACCTTCGATGACACGCTGTGGTACGACGCCGAGGCCAATACGGTGAATGCGGAAACCGGCGATCTGCTGACCATCCCGGTCAATCCCAACATCACCATGATGTTCTATCGCGCCGATCTGTATGAAAAGCACGGTCTGGCCATTCCCGAGACATGGGAGGAGCTTCTGGCCAATGCCAAGACCATTCAGGAGGCCGAAAACATCGTCGGCATGATGCAGCGCGCGGCGCGGGCCACCATTTCGATCAGCTGGGACTACTGGCCCTATCTGAACAGCTATGGCGGAGCGTTGTTTCGTGACGAGGGCAACGGCGATTTCTTCGTGACGCTGAACAGCCCCGAGGCGCTGGAGGCCTTGAAGATGTACCTGCAGATCGCCCAGGAGGCTGGCCCGCCGAACCCGGCTTCCATGGATCAGGCGACGCTGATCCAGTACCTTGTTACCGGTCAGGCCGCCCATGCGATCCTGCCCGTGGCGGCACAGTCGCAGATGGACGATCCCAACAAATCGGCTGTGGTCGGCAAGATCGGCTACATGAACCTGCCGCATGCGTCGGGCGGCGAAAGCGCGCCGGCAATCGGTCACTGGCTGGGCGGCATTCCGAAAAACATTCCCGATGGCCGCAAACAGGCCGCGCTGGCCTTCCTCGACTGGTTCCAGCAGCCCGAAACGCAGGTGGCCTATGCGGAAATGGGCGGCTCGCCCATCAGTGCCGCGGCCTATGAAGGGGCGTTCTCGGAAAAGCCTGAAAACCGCTACATGCCGGTGATGCGCGAAGCGCTGCCCACTGCGCGGCGGATGTGGACGATCCCGGAAGGGGCCGAGATCGTGGCCGTGACCGAGGTGGGCCTCAACCGGGCCGTCGCTGGGGAGATCGGACCGGTGGAGGCGCTGAACTCAATGGCTGCCGAGATCGAGAAGATCATGCAGGATGCAGGCTATGAAACCGGTCGTTTGCCCGATCTGGCGGACTGATCCGAACAGACCCCGCTGACTGATCCCAACGGGCCGCCCTTTGCGGCGGCCCGTCCGAAACCGGCCCGCCCGCGCCCCGCACGCCGGCACGGGGGCCAAGCTTACTGGACATGACAATGGCAACGGTCAAAGCCAGCCGCCCGGTCAGGATGATGACCGTCCTGCCGGCGCTTCTTTTCCTCGTCCTTCTGTCGGCGCTGCCGCTGGCCAATCTGCTGGCGCTCAGCTTCGCCAAGGTCACCTGGGTCGAAGGCCATGCGCAATGGGACTGGGTGGGGCTGTCGAACTACCGCGCGCTGGCCGAAGATGCGCTGTTCAAGGCGGGCATCCTCAACACGCTGATCCTTGTCGCCGTGGCCACCACCTTGCAGGTCGGCATCGGGCTGGCGCTGGCACTGATCTGTTCGCGGCTGGGACGCAGCGCCAGGATCTACCGCACGCTGTTCCTGCTGCCAATCCTGATCCCCGGTATCATTATCGGCGCGATCTGGAAGCTGATGTACAACACCCAGTTCGGTATCATCAATCAGACGCTCGGCCTGTTCGGCCTTGGACCCGTCGACTGGTTGGGGTCCTCGTCGCTGGCGCTGGGGTCGGTGATCGCGGTGGATGTCTGGCACTGGACGCCGTTTTCCTTCCTGCTGCTGCTGGCCGCGGTCGAGGCCCTGCCGCGCGACGTGTTCGAGGCAGCGCAGATCGATGGCGCCGGGGCCTGGCGCACCTTTCGCCGGATCACCCTGCCGCTGCTCTGGCCCGCGATCTTCACCACCTTCGTGTTCCGCGCCATCATAGCGTTCAAGGTATTTGACGAGGTCTACCTGCTGACCGGCGGCGGGCCCGGCACCTCGACGCAGGTGATCAGTTTCACGATCTACCAGCGGTTTTTCGTTCAGGACAGCGCCGGCTATGGCGCCGCCATGTCCGTCTTCGTGATGTTTCTTGTCGCGCTTGTCATCGGCGTCGCGATGACCCGCCAGAAGGCCAAAAGCCAATGAGTGTCGCACCCCGCCGTTTCACGTCACGTCGCGCCGTGACCATCTTGCTGCATGGCGCGCTGGTCGCCGCCGCAGTCCTGACGCTGTCGCCGTTCCTGTGGATAGCACTTGCCTCGCTGAAAACGCAGATCGCGCTTTTGATGGGGACCGTCACCTTCAAGCCGGTGGCGATGAATTATTCCGAGGTGCTGTTTGGCAATACCTCGACTTTCACCCGCAATTTCATGAACTCCGTCATCGTGGCCTCGGTCAGCACGATCATCGCGCTGGGGGTGGGGTTTCTGGCCGGGTATTCACTGTTGCGGATGCGCTGGCCGCGCGCGGTGGTGAACCTGTTCCTGCTGTGGGCCGTGGTGTTCAACCTGGTGCCGCCGGTCACGCTGGCCGGCGCCTGGTACGAGGTGTTCCGGCTGGTCGGCCTGACCAATTCGCTGACCGCCGTCATCCTCGCGCACACCACCCTGCATCTGCCGATGGCGCTTTGGCTGCTGTCGTCTTTCCTGCGCGAAATCCCCAACGAGCTGGAAGAGGCCGCCGTGGTCGATGGCGCGGGCTTTGTCCGGCTGATGCGCCGCGTGGTGGTGCCGATCATGATGCCGGGGCTGGTGTCGACGGGCATCCTGATCTTCATCTTCTCGTGGAACGAGTTTCCCGTGGCGCTGGCGCTGACCAACAACCAATCCGCGACCGTGCCCGTGGGCATCGCCAAATTCGCGCAGGAGAACGAGATCAAGTACACCCAGATGGCCGCAGCGTCGGTGCTCTCGGCGATCCCGGCCCTGCTGGTGCTGATCTTCTGCCAGCGCTTCATCGTGAAGGGCCTGACGGCGGGGGCGGTGAAATGAGCCCGGTGCCCGACATGACCACCCTGCGCCGCCGCCACGCCAGCCTCGACGCCTATGCCGGCACGCGGCTGGTGACGCTTGAAGACGGACCGGCGCGCGGGCTGCGGATCATCGAGATGCGGTCGGGCGGCGGGCTGGATGCGGAAATCGTCGTCGACCGGACCTTCGATATCGGCCGTCTGGCGCAGGACGGGGAAACCCTGTCCTGGCACACGCCGAACGGCGATCGTCACCCGGCGCTGATCGACTCGCAGGGCGATGGCGGGCAGGGATATCTGCGGGGGCTGTCGGGCTTTCTGTCGACCTGCGGGTTCGACCACATCCGCCAGCCCGAGACCCTTCCGGCTCGTGATCTGCCGTTGTATCCCGGCGACCAGATCGCCTATCCGCTGCACGGCCACGGCGCGCAGCAGCCCGCCCGGCTGATCGGTCACGGGCTGTCCGAAGAGGGTCCGACGCCGTATCTGTGGTGCGAGGGCGAGGTGGTGCAATCGATGACCTTTCGCGGCGCGCTGCGGTTGCGGCGGCGGATCGAAATACCGCTGGGTGGCACCGAGTTGCGCCTCCGCGACCGGGTCGACAATATCGGGCCGCATCCGGCGCCCAGCATGATGCTCTATCACTTCAACCTCGGGTTTCCGCTGGTCGATGCCGACAGCCGTCTGGTTCCCGGCCCGGCCGAGGAGCTGTGGCAAAGCCTGCCGCATGATCCCCGCGCGCCCTTTGGCCCGCCGTCCGACAGCTACCAGTCCGAGATCTCGGTACATCGCCCGCAGGGGCCGGGTCTGGCCACTTGCCGCCTGATCAACCCCCGGCGCGGGCTTGAACTGTCGATTTCTTTCGATGTGGCAACCCTGCCGTGCCTGCAACTGCTGCGGCTGCGGGGGGCGGGATACTACATGGCCGGGATCGAGCCTTGCACGACGGTGCATCGTTCCCGTCAGGCGGCCGATCAGGCCGGCGAACTGCCCTTGCTGGCACCGGGCGAAAGCCGCGATTTCGCCCTCGACATCTCGCTTGCGCGACCCCAATCCATTCTTCCGAAAGCCTGACCCCCATGCGTGCGATCTTTGTCCTCTTCGACACCCTGAACCGCCATTACCTTGAGCCCTATGGCGGCACCGAGATGGAAACGCCCAATTTCCGGCGGCTGGCGGACCGCTCGGTACGGTTCGACAATCACTATGTCGGCTCACTGCCCTGCATGCCCGCGCGCCGCGATCTGCAGACCGGGCGGCTGAACTTCCTGCACCGCAGCTGGGGACCGCTGGAACCCTTCGACGTGGCCATGACCGAGGTGCTGAAACAGGCAGGCATCTACAGCCACATGATCACCGATCACTACCATTATCTTGAGGTCGGCGGCGCCGGCTACCTGAATGCCTTCAGCAGTTTCGAGGCTGTGCGCGGGCAGGAGGGCGACCGCTGGAAGGCCGATCTTGTGCCCCCGCTCGAGGACTGGCGCGCCGCCTATCACCCGGCCCAGTTCAGCGACCGACCGGGCGACATGCGCTATCACAACATGGTCAACCGGTCCCAACGGCTGAGCGAGGCAGATTTCTCCTCTGTCCAGTGCTTCGACCTTGGCTGCGATTTCCTTGACCGCAATCAAGCCGCCGACGACTGGTTCCTGCAGATCGAAACCTTTGACCCGCACGAGCCCTTCGATGCCCCGGAACGTCTGAAAGAGGAATTCGCCGCCGGCGGGAATGGTCCCGTTCGTGACTGGCCCCCCTATGCAAAGGTCACCGAGGGCGCGGCCGAGGCCGACGAAATGCGCGCCAACTACAAGGCGTTGCTGGCCCATTGCGACGAACAGCTCGGGCGGCTGCTGGACAAGATGGACGCGCTGGAGATGTGGGACGACACGATGCTGATCGTCTCGACCGATCATGGTTTTCTGACCGGAGAGCATGGCTGGTGGGCCAAGAACAAGATGCCCGCCTATCAAGAGATCGCGCATATTCCGCTGTTCATCCACCACCCCGCCCATGCGCATCGCGGCGGAACGGCCCACGGCGGATTGTTCCAGACCCCCGACCTGATGCCGACCATTCTGGACGCCTTTGGCTGCGAAATGCCCGCCGCTGTGCGCGGCCGGTCGTTGCTGCCTGCATTGGCCGATCCGGGCGACCCCGGCCACGAGGCGGTGATCTTCGGCTATTTCGGCGGCGCGGTGAATGTCACCGACGGGTGCCACGCGTATTTCCGCTATCCCGAAGACATGCTCGGACAATGCCTCTACCAATACACGCTCATGCCGTCGCACATGCTGGTGCCTTTCGGTCAGGAAGAGCTGGGCGCCGCGACGCTGACCGATGATCTTGACTTTGCGGCGGGCTTTCCGGTGCTGAAAGTCCCGGTCCCGCCGTCCTCGGCCTGGTTCCAGTCGCATGGGCCTGCGGTGATGGAGCCCAGCAAGTCGCTGCTCTACAACATCGAAGCGGACCCGGCGCAGCAGACCCCTGTGCAGGATGCGGCGATCACAGACCGGATGACAGCGCTTCTGTGCACCGAAATGACGCGGCAGAACGCGCCCCCCGAAGCCTTTGGCCGGCTTGGCCTGAACATTCAAAAGGAGGCGTGAGCATGGCGCGCATGAGTATTCGCAACCTGCGCAAGGCCTTTGGCGCGGTCGAGGTTCTGCACGGGCTGGACATCGAGATCGCAGACGGGGAATTCATCGCGGTTCTGGGGGAAAGCGGCTGCGGCAAGTCCACCTTCCTGCGCATTGTCGCCGGGCTGGAAGACGCCACCACCGGCGAGATTGACATCGATGAGCGCGAGGTGACCCATCTGACCCCGAAAGAGCGCGATATCGCCATGGTGTTCCAGACCTACGCGCTCTACCCCCATATGACCGTCCGCGAGAATATCGAGTTCCCGCTCGAGGTTCTGGGCCAGTCGCGCGAGGAACGCACCCGGCGCTCGGACGAGGCCGCGGCGCTGTTGAACCTGGCGCCCTACCTTGACCGCAAGCCCCGAGACCTGTCGGGCGGGCAGCGGCAGAGGGTGTCGATGGCCCGCGCCATCGTGCGCGAACCCAAGGTGTTTCTGTTCGATGAGCCGCTCAGCAATCTGGACGCCAAGCTGCGGGTGCAGATGCGTGGTGAGATCCGAAGGTTGCAGCAACGTCTGGGCGTGACCGCGATCTACGTGACCCACGATCAGGTCGAGGCGCTGACCATGGCGGACCGGGTGATGCTGATGAACGGCGGCCGGATCGAACAATTCGCCCCGCCGCTTGAGCTTTACGATCACCCGGCCAGCCTGTTCACGGCCGGGTTCATCGGCAGCCCGCCGATGAACCTGTTCGAAGCCACGGCAACAGCCCCGGGACGGGTCGCGGCCCTCGGCACGGAACTGGCGGCCCCGACAGGCGCGGCGCGGGAGGTGACCCTGGGCATCCGGCCCGAACATCTGGAGATAGTGCAAGGCGGGCAGGGCCATGTCACCGGGCGCGTCGACAGCGCCGAGAACACCGGCGATCGGTTGATCCTTGCGGTCGAGGTGGACGGCCAGATGCTGAATGTCAGCATGTCGGAGCGCCGTCGCCTGACCCCCGGCGATACGGTTGACCTGGCCCTGTCGCCAGAGCGGCTGCATGTCTTCGACCGGTCAACCGGGTTGCGGATCGAAGGCAACGGGGCGGGATGACCCGTCAAAGCGGTCAGGTCAGCCGCCGGGTGCGGAACTCCGATCTCGATATACCGCCCTGGGCTCTGGACCTATTGATTTGGTTGCCGTCGCCGCACCGGGCTGCTTCAAGTTCCTGAACTTCAGGAGGCGTGTTGAGTAACTTGTTTTGGCTGACAGACGCGCAGATGGCGCGTCTTGAGCCCTATTTCCCGAAGTCTCACGGCAAACCTCGCGTTGATGATCGGCGAGTGCTGAGCGGGATTATCTTCATCAATCGCAATGGCTTGAGATGGCGGGACGCGCCGCGCGAATATGGTCCGCACAGTTGAAGGCGACCGTGGCCCCAGTGGGGCCGCGAAAACGTCGGAAACGCTCTACAACCGTTGGAAGCGGTGGAGCGACAAGGGGGTCTTTGCGCAGATGATGGCCGGGCTGGCAGCTGAGCACGGTGAGAAGAAGACAGTCATGATTGATGCGACTTACCTCAAGGCACATCGCACGGCGTCCAGCCTGGGCGTGAAAAAGGGGGGCGTGGTCGCCTGATCGGTCGGAGTTCGAGGATCAGGAACGGTCCGGGGGACCGTTTTCCCGAGGACTGGCGGCATGAACACCAAGCTGCATGCCATCTGCGACAGCAAAGGCCGCCCGATCAACTTCTTTGTCTCCGCCGGTCAGGTTAGCGATTACATTGGTGCCCGGGCTCTGGTCAGCAACATACCGGACGTCGATTGGTTGCTCGGGGACCGGGGATACGATGCCGATTGGTTCAGAGAAGCGTTGCAGGACAAAGGGATACGCGCCTGCATTCCCGGCCGAAAGCAACGCAAGAAACCCGTCCGCTACGATAAGCGGCGCTACAAAAGGCGTAACCGCATCGAGATCATGTTCGGCAGGCTCAAGGACTGGCGTCGCGTCGCAACACGGTATGACAGGTGCCCAAAGGTCTTCTGCTCTGCCATCGCACTCGCCGCTCTCGTCATCTACTGGCTGTGAAACTCAATGAGATGCTGTAACGGGGCCTGCGTCGCGCACTGCCCGTTATGGCTTGCAAGATCAGGGGCAAGCTGTCGCCGTTCCCGTATTGGATCCATATGGAGGACGACGGGATGAGACTGTTTGTCGGACTGGACGTGTCGCTGGCGAAGACAGCAATCTGCGTACTCAGCGAGCATGGCAAGATCATCAAGGAGGCCGAAGTAGCGAGTGAACCTGAGATGCTGGTACGCTGGCTGGGCGATCTGGACGGCAGAATTGCCGCAATCGGCCTCGAAGCCGGTCCGTTGTCACAATGGCTGCACCGTGGGCTGAAGGAAGCGGGTTTGGGTGCTGTCCTCATGGAAACGCGCCAAGCGAAAGGTGCCTTGAAGGCGATGCCGATCAAGACGGATCGTCGGGATGCCGAGGGGATCGCACGCCTGCTTCACCTTGGCTGGTTCCGCCCAGTTCATTGCAAGTCCGTCTCGGCGCAAGAGGTCCGTGCCGTGCTCGGAGCCCGGAAGGCGGTTCAGCAAAGCATGATCGCCCTGGAAATGTCGCTGCGGGGACTGCTGCGGAATTTTGGCCTGAGGGTCGGCGCGATCTCTCGCGGCAAGTTCGAAAGGCGCATTCGGGAACTGGCGGATGGCAATCCCATGCTGGAAATTGCGACAGAGCCAATGCTTCGAGCCAGAGCCGCCCTGCGTCTAGAACTCACCACCCTTGAGAAGCAGGTGCGCCAGCTCGCCCAAAACGATCCAGTTTGCCGCCGCCTGATGACGATACCTGGAGTCGGGGCTGTCGTGGCACTGACCTACCGTTCGGCCGTAGATGATCCGGCTCGCTTCACCTCATCGAAGAGGGTCGGCCCTTGGGTCGGGCCGACGC
>NZ_JBFBVU010000034.1:0-31614 GCF_040689105.1 Meridianimarinicoccus marinus | reverse complement strand
AATGGCGCTCGCCCCGCGAGTTCATCAGGGCCAAAACCGAAACCGCTTAGGTGTCCGGTGAAACGGGGGCTGGATCAGACCCAGCCATTGAGGTCGGACCCGCGATAGATAATCTTGCGACCCAAACGATAGTACGCTGGCCCAATATTTTTGTGCCGCCATTGGGCAAGCTTGTCGCGGTTCCCGATCAGATTGAGTTCCGGATCGCCAAGGACATAGGTTCGACTGTCTTCAAATGTTTTCGGCATTGTTTGAGCGCCCACCAGTTGTTTCGGATGCTCAGACTTCAATAGTGTGGGGCTTGCCTGCGGAAGGCAGACAAAAAGGACAAAACCCCTTCAGAGTTTTGTCCTGCATATTGTCCTAATATTTCTCGAGTTTTGTCGTGCTCTTCGCCAGATCAGCCCCGTACGTTTTTATCGCGCGTTGAACGGTTTTCTGCGAACAGTCGAGACCCGATGCTGTGCGAACCGCTGCCGTCACCTCTTTCCATGATCCAGTTCGCCCCTCAGGGTAGAGCGCTGTGAAGGTCTTCCAGATCGCCTCCTGCTTTTGCGGCCTTCCTGTTGAAGCTGTACTGTCAGCGGTTCCGAGGAAATCGTCGAGAAACTTCCTGCCTCGGATGTTTTTCGCGTACCATTTTGGAAGCGCACCATCGTTCAGGCAGATCGTAGACCCCGTATGGTCCGAGAAAACCACGTCCAGATCGTATCGGTGGAACGTATGTTCTGCCCAGCCCGGCATGGTCCTTGGGATGACAAATCGTTGGCGCTCAAATGTGTACGGCAGTGTGTGGTATGGGACGTCTTCGCGCCTTAAGCTCCCGATTTCGTCCGGACCTGGCCTTTTGTACGCCTGCCGCCACGGCTCTGCTGTGCCATGACGATGCGGCCACGCCTGAAACTGAGACGACCCGATACGCATCAGGTGTTCCCCGTCTGGCCCCACCTCCTCAGAAGTGTTGGCGATATTTGAACTCTCGAATGGCGAGGCAGTCGTGAAAAACCGGATTCTCCGGTTATCGAGTTTTGGTGTCAGATCAACAACATGCTCCGCCCCGGACGCCAAGGAAATCCGGCCATCTTCAAAAGTTCCCAAAAAAAGTTGCTCGCACAGGTCCAGGGGCGAACCGGAGCAATAGCTTGCGTTGAAGGTGTCATCTGCATATTGCGCGCAGGCCATCTGGTAGACAGTAACGAAATGGGTTTCGCAAAACTCCCGCCACAATTCCGCGAGTGAGGTATATCCCGGCGGGCTGATCATTGGAACACTTCGTCCGTCCGGCAAGGTGCCCCGGTAACGAATGCCGACCATTCCTCCATCAGAGCCCTTCGCTTCTCCAACAGGTCCGACCGTGCATATGCCCGTTCTACATTCGATCCAACCGTATGGGACAGAGACATCTCGGCCACTTCACGCGGGACGTTGGTCATTTCCGCTGACCAATCGCGAAATGTGGATCGAAAACCGTGAACTGTCACGCCCTCGACTTTCATGCGTCGCAAAAGCATGAGCATGGCCATGTTTGACAGCGGGTGGTTACGCTTCTGCCCCTCGAAGACAAAGTCCGATTGCATCGCCCGCAACGGCTCAATGATGGCCAGCATTTCGTCGGTCAACGGAACTCGGTGTGCATCCCCTGTTTTCATCCGATCTGCCGGACAGGTCCAAAAACGCTCCTGCAAGTCGATCTCTACCCACCGCATCCCCAAAACCTCGCCCGTGCGCGATCCCGATAGGCAAGTAAACATCAATGCCTTCGCCGCCATCGCATTGCGGGTCTTCAAACTGGCAAAGAAACTGGGCACCTCGCACCATTGCATCGCCCTGTGATGGGTCGGCTTGGCAGTGACTTTGGGCAGAACCTTGGCGTCCTTGATGCCAGTGACCGGGTTCTCGCCGGAGCGGAACCCTTTCGATTTGGCTACATCCAATACTGCCTTGATCCGCTGCATCAAACGCCGCGCGGTTTCGTGCTTGTCAGTCCAGATCGGTGACAGACACATAAACACTTCCGGCTCGCCAATGCTGTCCACCGGCATCCGCCCGATCTTGGGAAAGGCATAGTCACGCAGGGTATTGATCCATTGTTGGCTGTGCTTGGCGTTCCTCCATGTCGGCGTCCGGTCGATATGAACCTGATGGGCAACTTCTTCAAAGGTCGGGATATCCATCTTGTCGTTGAAGCGTGGATTCAGCCCCTGCTTGGCCATGCGACGATATTCCAACGCCCTATCACGCGCCTGCGGCAAGGTCACGATGTCCGCACCTCCCAACCCGAAGTCTGTCCGCAAGGGAGCGCCATTCTTGTTCTTCTGGCCTTTGACAACCACACGAACAATCCAGCGCCGAGCGCCGGAAGGATCAACCACCAGGTACAGCCCGTTGCCATCCCCGTGACGCCCCGCGCCAAGATTCTCTACCAGTTTCCGAGTCAGCTTCCCGCTAAGCGCCGCCATCATGAATACCACATTATATACCACTCATTGAGACGATACAGACGTAACCGAATGAAAGCGAGAATAATCTCAAAAGCCCTAAATTCTAATTAAATCTGACAGATAAGGCACTCTAAGCTGATCAAGATAATCTGATAAACTGCTAGATTGGCGGAGCGGGTGCCCGCCATTGTTGCGCTGCAATTTGTCGGAAACAGTCTGAAATCATGACAAAACATCAGATGGTTGCCGCTATACTGGCCGCAAGCTGTTGCATTATGTTGCTTTCAATGTGATGTCTTATGAGGGGTAGCTAGGAGGGTAGTGTTTGCCACGCGTCGCCAAGGAACTATCCGCGCTCGAGGTAAAGCGATTGAAGCACCCTGGCAGCATGCGCAATGCCACCTTTGCTATCGGAGGTGTCTCTGGCCTGATGATGCAGATTACGCCAAGCGGCGCCCGATCATGGCTACTACGTGTATCGGTCGGGAAAAAACGTAGGGAAATTGGTCTGGGCGGGTACCCCGAAGTGACCTTGGCGCAGGCACGCGATCGGGCGCGGGAAGCCAAGGACAAGATCCGACGCGGCATTGACCCTATTGAAGAGCGGCGGTCAGCAAGGGCTGCGTTGGCGACTGCACGACTTCGAGGCCTGACTTTTGCAATTGCAACTGACAAATGCCTCGCTGCCAAACTGGACGCGTTCAAGAATCCCAAGCACCGCCAGCAATGGCAAAATACCTTGCAAACCTACGCGATGCCAGAGCTGGGCAGCATGCTGGTGGATGAGATCACGGTGCAAGATATCCTTCGCGTTTTGGAACCAATTTGGCAAAGCAAGACAGAAACTGCTTCAAGGCTGCGCGGTCGGATCGAAACAGTTTTGGCTTGGGCTACGGTGGCCGGACACCGCACAGGTGACAATCCTGCGCGTTGGGCCGGAAACCTGAAGGAACTCCTTCCGGCTGCCGCAAAAGTAGCCAAGCAGAGCAACCAACCTGCGGTACAGATTGACGATGCCCCGCGCTGGCTTGCCGCCATTCGAAAGCGGGACGGCACAGGAGCACGCGCCTTGGAGTTTGCCGCTCTAACCGCCAGCCGCTCTAAGGAAGTCCGTTGCGCCTCGTGGGACGAAATTGATTTGAAGGCAGAATTGTGGACCATCCCGGCCGCCCGCATGAAGATGGATCGTGAACACCGGGTGCCACTGTCAATCGAAGCTGTGAGGCTCCTAAAAGCCTTACCCCGCTTGTCTGAAAATCCACTGGTGTTCCCGGCACCACGTGGTGGTGAGATGTCTGACATGACCCTCAGCGCTGCCATGAAGCGCCTACACATGGCAGAAGTAAATGCAGGTGGGGTAGGCTTTGTAGATCGGGTGAGCAAACGCCCCGCCGTGCCGCACGGGCTGCGTAGCACATTCCGCGACTGGGTGGCCGAACGCACTTACTTTCCTGGCGACATGGCTGAAGTGGCACTTGCGCACAAGGTTGGAAGCGCCGTGGAAGCGTCCTACCGCCGCGGGGATATGGTTGAAAAACGACGCGAGATGATGACTGCATGGTCGAACTTCCTGACCAAAACAGAGAAAATCGACAATCACAATCTATTGGCAAGAGCATTATGAACAAAAAACGATACTTACCACTATTGAATTCGGACGGCACGTGGATAGATCGTCCCGACCTGTACGTGCTGGCACGAATGGGTGCCGATGACAAACAAGACACTGGTGTTGTCTGGCAGATCTATAATGCGATGTGCGGGGCAGATGAATCGTCACTATCTCTGAACGACTTTGAGAAAAACATCGAAAAATGGTTCATCAGGAAGAACATTAGACACCGAGTCTATGCAGGTCATGTACTGCTTGAAATGGTGCGAATTTCTGCAACGACATCGCGTCCGCCAAAGGTCGCGGAAGGCGTTCGTCTTGCTGCGTCTCGTACGCATGAGTTTAAGAATAGTGCATCCTACGAAACGCACGCGGACGAAGCAGACAAAGGTTTTTCAAAGTTCAGAAGTACAGCCCATCTACAAGCCGCAATGGTTGTCGCAGACCCGAGCATCGCAGAAGTTGAGCGGTCTCATACGGACATGGTGCGGTTCCTTGCTCGGGCACGCGGGTTCGAGCTTTTCATCGACAACAGCTTTGCCAATACGAGGTTCAAGTGGGACCCATGGCGGGTCCCAGCGTGCGTTCCCGCTGAAACGAAATTCGACCTGATCCGTCTAAGCGAAGCCGAGAAAAAATTAGCCCTTCGAGGTTGAGTTCGTGAGCGTCCGATGAACCCGTCCTGCCGGATTTGATCTCTACCGGGTAGTGTCCATAAAAAGTAGTGGACGCTATTCTATGGGCAGGCAGCGAGGCCGGGGGAACTACCCTCACGATTTCAAGCGGCAGGTTGTGGCGGAGACGCTGGTCGCGGGCGCGACGGTTACCGGTGTTTCGCGTCGTCATGGCCTGAACGCCAACATGGTTTTTCAATGGTGCAAGGACGACCGGTTCCAGCCTGCGCCCGATCCGACGGTTCTGTTGCCGGTCGAGGTCGTTGGCGCGGTTGATGAACGGCAGCCAATCAGGCCCATAGTCGCCAGGGTCGAGATCACGACCCGTAGCGGGCATCGGCTGGTGGTGACCGACAGCGAAGATCCGACTGCGATTGCCAATCTTGTGCGTGCTCTGGAAGCGGTATGATCCCAGTCCCTTCAAACACCAAGGTCTGGATCGCCGCCGGGATCACGGACATGCGGAAAGGGTTCAACAGCCTGGCAGCGCATGCCGAGAAAGTGTTGGCGGAAGATCCGCATTCTGGCCATCTGTTTGTCTTCCGAGGCCGCCGTAGCGACCTGCTGAAGATCATCTGGTGGGACACCCAGGGCGCTTGCCTGTTCTCGAAGCGTCTTGAGAAGGGCCGTTTCGTCTGGCCCGCGTCCAAGGACGGCAAGGTCCACGTCACACCGGCCCAACTGTCGATGCTCCTGGAGGGGATCGATTGGCGGATGCCGCGCAAGACATGGCGACCACTGACGTCGGGATAGGTTAATAAAAACTGGCGCTTGATCGTTTTCAGGATTCACCCCGAGGCCCCGGTCCGGTAGATGACCGGGGATGCTAACGATCTCGACATAGCGCCAGAAGACCCCACCGAACTGCGGGCGGTGAACCGGCTACTGGCCGACGAGGTCAAGGCTCTGACGCTGAAGGTAGAGCAACTCCGGCACCAGCTTTCAGGTCACAATCGGAACCGTTTTGGCTCGAAGTCGGAGGGCCTCGATCAGCTCAATCTGACCTTTCAGGAAGACGAGCAGATTGCCGAGGCAGCCGAAGCGCAGACCACGCCGGCTGCCATTTCCGAAGAAGGCGACGCTCGTCGTCAGCATAGTCGCAAGCCACTTCCCGATCATCTGGATCGCAACGACGAGATCCTGTCGCCTGGCGAAGAATGTCACCGCTGCGGGGGAGCCCTGAAGAGGCTCGGGGAGGATGTGACCGAGGAACTGGAGTATGTCCCCGGACGCTTCGTCGTGAACCGAATCGTCCGTCCGGGCATGGCCTGCTCCTGTTGTGAAGCGATTGTCCAGTCACCGCTGCCGTCTCGCCCGATTGATCGCGGTCGCCCCGGTCCGGGGATGCTGGCCCATGTCCTTGTGTCTAAATACTCGGACCATCTTCCCTTATTCCGCCAATCGCAGATCATTGCCCGTGAAGGCGTTGATCTGGATCGTTCGACCCTCGCCGATTGGGTGGCCCGTTCGACAGCACTGCTGGAGCCGCTCGCCGACGCCATTGGCCGATTGGTCCGGCAGGGCGAAGCTCTCTTTGCTGACGACACGCCAGTGAAGATGTTGGCGCCGGGAAGCAAGAAGACCAAGACGGCGCGGATCTGGACCTATGTCCGGGACGAACGACCCTGGTCAGGGCAATCTCCACCTTGCGTCTGGTATCAGTTCACCGTGGATCGCAAAGGCGCCCATCCGGTGTCTCATTGAACCGCCCCGGGTTTACCGGAGAGGGTTTGGTTCAATGATTAGGCTGCTTTTTCGTCAGCGTTCAAGGCTTCGTAGAAGGCCTCCTCTGCTTCTTGCGGCGTGACGTATCCGATGGCGCTGTGCAGGCGTTCGTTGTTGTACCAGTCGATCCATTTCAATGTCTCCCATTCGACCTGGCCAACCGATTTCCAGGGGCCGATGAAGTTGATAACTTCGGTCTTGAACAGGCCGATGGTGCTTTCGGCCAGAGCATTGTCATAACTGTCCCCGACGCTGCCGACCGAGGTGTCGATCCCTGCTTCGGCCAGTCGCTCGGTGTATTTGATCGACAGGTATTGGCTGCCACGGTCGCTGTGATGGATCAGTTTGTCGGCCTCGCACGGAGCCCTCTGGCAGATGGCCTGGTTCAAGGCATCCAGCACGAAACCGGTCGACATCGAGGTCGAGACGCGCCACCCGACGATCTTGCGGGCGAAAACATCGATCACGAAGGCTACGTAAACCATTCCCTGCCAGCTGGAGACATAGGTGAAATCCGAAACCCAAAGCTGGTTTGGGAAATCCGCCGCAAACTCTCGATTCACCTTGTCGTCGGGGCATGGCTGTGCCGTGTCAGGATTGGTCGTGACGACCTTCTTGCCCCGGACAACACCCTGAATACCCATGGCTTTCATCAGGCGCTCCACGGTGCAACGAGCGATGTCGTGTCCTTCCCGGCGCAGAGCGTGCCAAATCTTGCGCGCGCCGTACCGGCACCGGCTGGCATCGAACACACGTCTGATGGCAGCCTTGTCCAGAACATCACGCTTCGCCCGCTCGGACGCAGAGGCCGGTTCGTGTTCAACGGACTTGTGGGCATGGAACGTCGATGATGCGATTCCCAGAACCCGGCAGATCGGCCCGACACCAAAGACATCACGGTGGTCGTCGATGAAGCCAATCATCGCTTGAACGGGCGGTCGAGCTCCGCCTGAGCGAAATACGCTGACGCCTTCTTCAGGATCTCGTTGGCTTGCCTGAGTTCACGGTTCTCACGCTCCAGGGCTTTGATCCGTGCCTTTTCCTCGCTCGTCGGTCCGGACAATTCACCTGCATCACGCGCAGCGCGCCGATACCAGTCCCGCAGGCTGAAAGACGAACAGCCCAGCTTCGAGGCAATGGCCCGGTAGGCGGCACTGTCGCTGCTGTAATCAGAACGATGTTCGCGGAAAAGCCGAACGCCGCGCGCGCGGAACTCAGCCGTGTAACTCGGGGAAACTTTCTTCTCTGTCATGGGGCTCACCTTTTGAGAGTCTTACTCTCCGGTAAACCCGGGGCGGTTCACATCTATCCGGCTACAAGGGCTGGGTTCATGCTGACGGATATTCCGGGTTCAACGGTTTGTTTGGCGACGAGAAGGCCCGCGAGATGGCCTGCATCGCGCATGTCAGGCGCAAATTCGTGGACGTCTTCGCTTCGCAGGGATCGGCCATCGCCGAGGAAGCCATCCGCCGGATCGCCGATCTCTACGCAGTGGAGAAAGCGGCGCGCGGCAAACCACCCGATGAGCGGGTCGCCCTCCGGAAATCAAAGGCCAAACCGGTCTTCGACGACCTTGAGGCGTGGCTACACGCCCAGTTGCCCCGGATCTCGGGCAAGTCGCCTTTGGCGCAAGCAATCCGCTATGCCCTGGGCCGGATGCCGAAAGCACGACCCTATCTCGACAACGGGGCGCTGGAGCTCGACAATAACTCAGCCGAGCGGGCGATGAAGCCAGTGGCCATAGGCAGGAAAAACTGGATGTTCGCCGGTTCCGAAAGCGGCGGAAAAGCCATGGCTATCGCCTTCACCCTGATCGAAACGGCCAAGCTGAACGGCGTAGACCCGCAAGCCTGGTTGACCTGGGTCCTCGGTCGCATTGCCGACCACAAGATCAACCGTCTCGATGAGTTGATGCCCTTAAGTTACGCTGCGCAGGCAGCGGAACCCGGACCGCCTGCGGGATATTCAGCAGGACGATGACGGCAACAGCTCCGCATTCATCGCCCGCAGCAAAACAGACCAGGGGGAACGTTGGTGCGATCTACACAGCCTCAGGGCACCGCCAGTGGGGACCAAACAGATGGGCGAGACCTGCCTCGCTCTGTGGGCGGCCGACGATTGAGAAGCGCGACAGATGCGGCAGGCCAATGAGGCGAACACCATTGCCCTGTGCCCAACGACCTTTGATAGACCCCCAGCCGACAAGTACCTCTTCGACATGGGACGCACCGACGGCCGGCAGGAGTGCCTCGTAGGCTTCGCGGCCGAAGGCCACGACCAGACGAGGGCGGGCGTGATCGAAGATCTCGTGCCACAGGCTCTGGCCGAAGCTCACGGCGGACTTCGGTTCAGCGAGGTCAGCCCAAGAGGGCGAACGAAATGGAACGACATTCCCGGCCAGAACTGCTTGCGGATCTACCGCCAACGCCTCGAACAGTTTGCGCACCTGCTGCTGCAAGGGCGCCTGTCCAGGAGCGTGGTTGCCCCATTTCTGGACGACATAGGCAGAGCCGCGTTCTTCGGAAACGCAGATATCGTCAGGGGTTCCCACGCCGCCAGGATTGAGACCAACGATGGCAACCTCTGCGCCCTGTAGGGCTGCGAGTGGACCGTAGAGGAAGTACCAACCATGGGTGTCTCCTCTGCGTGCATACTCGTCCGAGATCTTTTTGAGAATGAAATCGGGATTCAGCATTGTCTGTCTTCCATTGTTGACGGCGGAACCATCGCGCCCGTGTTGTTCGGGAGATACCAGTATCTCCCGATTGTTCATGTCCCGTGGATACGGGAACCGGTCGTCCTTGCACCACAGATGCACCATGTTCGCGTTCAATCCGTGTTTCCGAGCAACCGCAGCTATCGACGGTGCGGCCAGCGCCTCGGCCACAACCTGACGCTTGAATGCGAGCGGGTAATTCCGCGACCCCTTCTTCCTGCCCATATTGTAGTGCCCATCAGATTCTAGTGGGCACTAGATTGCCCGACCTCCTGACTCACACATCGGGTCCCAAAGCCTCAAGGTCGGGTTCACCGGACGCTCACTTGAGTTCGTAGACGGGGAAAAAAACTTCCCCCTTTTTCAAAATCCGCCGGGACCCCCAGTATTGCTATCAGTTGCAACACTTGAGGTGATCCTATGAAGAATACCTTCCTGTCTGATACCCAACTTGCCCAAAGGTACGGCGTCCATCGTTCGACGCCTTGGCGTTGGCTGAAAACCGATCCGAACTTTCCGTCACCGTTCACACTGTCCCCCGGCTGCACGCGTTGGCGTCTTGCAGATTTGGAAAAGTGGGAAGCCGCCCGGAAAGGTGCATGCATATGACTTACGGAAACGAAAACCCCGGTGCGACGGCAATCGCAACCGGGGTTAATGACGTTGTGATAGGCGTCTGTATCTGGATCGACTATATCGCAGCCGTCCCCATCTTGGCAATGCACTGGGGGGCACTGGTATGACCCCGACCATCAATAACCTCATGCAGGACCTCTACAAGCGGGTGGCGCGGACGGTGGTATACTGTCTGACGCTGGGACTGGAAGCTGAGGACTGGAACAGTCTAACGGTGGTTCTCAGCAATAGTCTGACGCTGGACGAACGTCTCGCGTTTGCATGGGCCGCAATGCGAGCCTTGCCGCCCGACGTTGCGGCTGATGTGGCGAAAACCGTGTTGCCTTACAGCGCCGGAATACCGGTTCCGCCCTTAGGGGATCCGCTGGGAGAGGCCGCGTTCTGGGTAAGCGTGGCCAATCCTGATGAGCGAGAAGCCTATTGTCTCGCCACCTTCAACGCCATGCCCAGCAATCGGCAGGCCGCTTTCCTTGACTATGTGCAAGGGAGGCAGGCGGCGTGATGGCGCGTGATTTTGCAGAAATGGCAACCGAGCTTGACGCATATCGGGCAGACGTTGCCACCGACCGGGCGGATCGGTTGCCCACGGAATTTGTCTGGCGTGACCCGGCTGCTATTCCGCCCCGCCCGTGGCTCTATGGGCGGCACCTGATCCGCAAGCAGGTATCGGTCACGGTGGCCCCCGGCGGCGTCGGCAAGTCGTCCCTGACGATCTGCGAGGCGCTGGCGATGGCATCCGGGCGGGAAATTCTGGGCGACTGGACCGCCAAGGGCCTCAAGGTCTGGCTGTACAACCTGGAAGACCCGCGCGACGAAATGGATCGGCGGATCATCGCGGCAATGCAGCACCACGACGTCAGCCCCGAGGAAATCGCGGGGCGGCTCTATGTGGACACGGGCCGGGAACGCGCCTTGAGCACGGCCATCCAAACCCGCGAAGGCGTTCAGATCCTCAAGCCGGAGCTGGACGCGCTGGCCAACGAGATCGAGGCGCGGGAAATCGACGTGCTGGTGATCGACCCGTTCATTTCATCGCATCAAGCTTCCGAGAACGACAACGGCGCGATCGACCTGGTGGCGAAAGAATGGGCGCGTCTGGCCGATAGGTGCAACAGCGCAATCGAACTGGTCCATCACACCCGCAAGACCAACGGCGAGGAAGCGACGACCGAAAGCGGACGCGGGGCCTCCTCTCTGCTGGCAGCGGCCCGTTCTGGCCGGGTTCTCAACAAGATGAGCGACGCTCAGAAAGCCGAGGCAGGCGTGCGCGATGATCCGGCAACCTACTTTGCGATCACCCGAGACAAGGCTAACTTGGCACCCGTTGGGGAGCGAGTCTGGCGGCGTATGGCGTCGGTGCACTTGTCCAACGGCGATAGCGTGGGCGTGGCCGAGGTCTGGGAATGGCCCGACATGTTTGACGGTGTAGCGGTCGAAGATCTGCTGGCGGTGCAGCGGGCATTGGATGGCAAGTGCCGACGTTATTCGGATCAGACGGGTGGTGATTGGGCCGGTGTGGTTGTAGCTGATGTGCTGCACCTGGATGCCACGGCGGACCGCAAGCGCATCAAAAAAATGATTGAGGCTTGGTTGAAGTCCGGGGCTTTGACAAAGGTCAAGATCCCGGACGCAAAGCGCATGGAGCGCCCCTGTTTGGAGGTCGGCGAATGGGCAAACCAATGAGTGCCACACCCACCCCTGAAAACATGGTGGGGCAAGGTGGGGCAAACATCCTTGAAAATAGTTGCCGCACCACCCCCGCCCCTAACAGGGGGGGCGGGGGTGGTGCGCTGTGCCTCAACTGTGCGGCGTGGGGTGAGGTTCGGAACCTAAGCCCCGCTGGTCTAGCGCACTCTTCGTTCGGTGGTATCGGTGAATGTCACTGGCTTATCGCAATTGTTGGACCCAACGGCGCCATCAGTATGTGTTGGCAGGGTGCTTGCCACCAGGCCACAGTCTTCAAAAGAAAAAAATCCGGACGTTTTTCACGTGCCACAATGCTCTGCTAGATCGAGTACCTATGAGCCTTCGCGGCACTTTTTAAGGGGTTTTCCATATGATTTGTGATTTCGCAACCCAGATGGATATCCGCCAAGCTGTCAAACTTGTAGGAACGCTACCAGAAAAAATTGCCTTCGATGGTCTTCAGCTTGCCGTAACTTCAACAGCAACGGCGTTCGGCGGAAGGCGCCAATGGTGGCTGTGCCCTTCTTGCTATCGTCGCTGCGCCATCATCTATCGTCCGGGTGGAGGACCGCTTTGGGGTTGCAGGATATGCTTGAGAGGTCGGTACGCAAGCGAGCACAAATCACCTCACGATCGGCTGCTTCACAAGGCATTCAAGGTCAGGAAACGGCTGGGACAGACCGAGGGTGGCGTAATTGCGCCGTTCCCTGGAAAGCCGCCACACATGCATTGGCGCACCTATTGGCGATTGCATGCACAGGCCCGGGAAATCGAAGATCGTATCTGGGGGAACCAGAGGGATTGGCTTGAACAGTTTAGGCGCAAAACTTAGGCCAACGATGTGGCGGGCATCTCTGCGAATGGCGCCAAGTGTTGGTTTGAATTTCGTCCCGCAAGCTCCGTAACGTGTTAGACGGGCCAACCCTGATCTACAGAAAACCCTACCAAAGGCATCCGAGTTCGAGTTGCAGAGTTTCTTGCTAGATGAACCAACACTCTTGCCTTCTCAAGCCGGAGGTCAAAAAAAGCCATTATTCCGAAGCATTTCGGTTGAACACGACATGACTCCCCGCTAGCCGTTTAGACAGCACAAAAAATGGGCGCGCATATCAATCAAACGTTCCGAGTCGGGAGTGCGTAGTGGATAGTAGCAACTCGGAGCTTCGTTGGGGAGTTGCGCAGCGCCTCGAGTTCATCGAGTTCCGATTGTTTTGGGAGGGGCGAGTGAACCGCAGCGACTTGATGGAACAGTTCGGGCTGTCGGTGAACCAAGCGTCCGCCGACCTGAACCGCTACATCGGCTTCGCTCCGAACAACATGGTCAATGACAAGAGCGCGCGGACTTATGTCCGTCGTCCCGACTACGCTGCACAGTTCCTGAAACCTGACGCCAGTCGCTACCTGGCGCAACTACGGTCCTTAGCCGATGGCATCATGGACAGCGACGATACTTGGATCGCCGAGCTGCCATCCTATGATGCTGCACCGACGCCAGCCAGGGGCGTGAACCCAATCACTCTGCGATCCGTTGTAGGCGCCATCCGCCGTTCAGAGGCTATCGAGGTGAAGTATCAGTCCCTTTCGCGCCCCGAGCCGACTTGGCGGTGGATCGCGCCCCACGCCATCGGGTTCGATGGTTTTAGATGGCACACCCGGGCATTCTGCAAGACTGACGAAGTATTCAAGGATTTCCTGCTTTCGCGCATCCTCAAGACGCGCGGAGTTGAAGCCAGTGAAGTCACGGATGAAGCCGATGCGGACTGGCAAGAGCATGTCACGCTTGAGATTGGCCCCCACCCTGAATTGTCCGAAAGCCAGAAGAAAGTAATCGCGCTCGACTACGGAATGCGAGGTGGCAAAGCGAAGATCAAGGTTCGACGCGCTCTGCTCTACTATGCACTGAAACGTCTCGGGCTTGACACCGCCCCCGGTGCCAGGAAGCCGCAAGATCAGCAGATCGTGCTGCTTAAACCCAGCGAGGTTTTGGAATGACAAAGCTTGAGGAAATCAAGAATGGAGCTAGCGTCGCTGGTGTCGTCCCGAACCAGTCGGTCGAAGTCGTGTCCGTCGATTGGATCGGTGATCAGGCGCTGAACCTCGTATATAGGATTCCGGGTGGTTCGGTTTCAGAAACCACGCTTTATCGAGACGATGAACACCGCTTGAGCGTGGAGCAGCGTGGTCGTGCTTGGTCTTTTGATGCAGACGGGTCATTGCTGCGCTTGGTGACGGAAGCCAACCGGATCAAGCTTGCGCACTATTTCGACCCTTATTTGGCCATCCATACGAGCCTTGTGGATCCCCTCCCGCACCAGATTTCGGCTGTCTACGGCGAGATGCTTCCTCGCCAACCGCTTCGGTTCCTTCTGGCCGACGACCCCGGCGCTGGCAAAACCATTATGGCCGGTTTGCTGATCAAGGAGCTGATTGCGCGGAGCGATCTCGAGCGTTGCCTCATTGTTGCCCCCGGCGGTCTTGTCGAGCAATGGCAGGACGAACTGGGCGAAAAGTTCTCGCTGGAGTTCGATATTCTCTCACGAGACATGATCGAAACGTCCAGGTCAGGAAACGTGTTCAACGACCGGAACCGCCTTATCGCACGTCTAGACGTCCTTGCCAGAAACGAGGACCTGCAACAAAAGCTTCTGTCATCCAATGAATGGGATCTCATCGTCTGCGACGAAGCGCATCGCATGTCCGCCAGCTTCTTCGGCGGCGACGTGAAATACACCAAGCGTTATCAGCTAGGCCAACTTCTAGGCCAAGTATGCCGACACTTTCTTCTGATGTCAGCCACGCCACACAACGGCAAGGAAGAGGACTTCCAGCTGTTCATGGCTCTTCTCGACGGTGACCGGTTTGAAGGCCGTTTCCGCGACGGTGTCCATTACGCGGACAGCGCCGACATGATGCGTCGCTTGACCAAGGAAGAACTGCTCAAATTTGATGGTCGTCCGCTATTCCCCGAACGCCGGGCCTATACCGTAAAATACGAGCTCTCCGCCGAAGAAGCTGGCCTTTATGGCGCCGTGACTGAGTACGTCCGGACCGAGATGAACCGGGTCCAAAGGTTCGCCGACCAGGATGGGAAGAAGCGCAACAATGTCGGATTTGCCCTTCAAATCCTGCAGCGTCGCTTGGCATCATCACCAGCCGCCATCTACGAGTCGCTGAAAAGGCGGCGCGAGCGTCTTGAGGCAGAGCTCGCGGAAGCCCGACTTGCGCGTAAAGGCATTCGCTCACCTATTCATTCCGCCGACGTCACAGAGGAAGTCCTCAAGAACATCGAGGAGCTAGGACAGGACGAAGTCGATGACCTTGAAGATCTGATCTCGACGGGCGCAACGACTGCCGAAACGGTGGAGCAGCTCGAAATCGAAGTTCAGACGCTACAGGGCCTCGAGGCGATGGCCCTAGGTGTCCTTCGGTCTGGAAAAGATACGAAATGGACGCAGCTCGACCGGATTCTCGATGACGATCTGATGGTCGATTCAGATGGAAACCGTCGGAAGCTGATCATCTTCACCGAGCCGAAAGACACGCTCCACTACTTGGTGGAAAAAGTTCGCGCTAGGTTGGGCAAGCCAGAAGCAGTCGAGGTTATCCACGGAGGTGTAACACGTGAGGAGCGCCGGAAGGTGGTCGAGCGGTTTATGCAAGACCGTGACATGCTGGTGCTCATCGCCAACGACGCCGCGGGCGAAGGCGTCAACCTTCAGCGCGGACACCTCATGGTCAACTATGATTTGCCGTGGAACCCGAACAAGATTGAGCAACGCTTCGGTCGAATTCACCGGATCGGCCAAACTGAGGTCTGCCACCTTTGGAATCTCGTCGCAGCTGACACCCGCGAGGGCGAGGTCTATGCCCGTCTGCTCGAAAAGCTGGAAGCAGCGCGCGAAGCTCTGGGTGGCCGCGTCTACGACGTCCTTGGCGAGCTGTTCGAAGGAACAGCTCTCAGGGATCTGCTTTTTGAGGCGATCCAGTACGGAGAGCAGGAAGACGTCAAAGCCAGGCTCTTCAATGTCGTGGACGGAGCTGTCGATCAGAACCACCTTTTGAAGCTCCTTGAGCGCCGGGCACTGACGAATGACTCTATGCCCCAGGCAAGGGTGCACGAGCTGCGCATTGAGATGGAGCGAGCGGAAGCGCAAAGGCTTCAACCGCACCATGTGCAAAGCTTCTTTGTCGAAGCGTTCAAGCAGCTTGGCGGTCAGATCAAGCGCCGCGAGGAAGGTCGCTGGGAAATCAATCACGTTCCCATGAGCATAAGGGAGCGCGACCGGCAGATTGGCTCAGGCGCGCCAATCCAGAAGAAATATGAACGCATCTGCTTTGAGAAGAGCAAGATCCATCAGCAGCCTGTCGCCGCATTTGTGTGTCCCGGGCACCCGCTACTCGAATCCGTGATCAGCCTAATCCGCGAGCAATACGATCACCTGATGAAACGCGGAGCCATCCTGGTCGACGACACGGACCCAAGCGAAGACATTGCAGCGCTGTTTCTGCTTGAGCACAGCGTTCAGGACGGTCGCCACACGGCGACAGGCAAGGCACACATCATTTCGGAACGGCTTCAGTTCGCTGCCATCGATAGTAAGGGCGAAGCGACCAACGCAGGCATCGCTCCGCACCTGAACCTGCGCCCAGCTAAACCTGAAGAGATCGCGTTGGCGCAGACCCTCTTGGACGAGGATTGGCTGCGGAACGACCTCGAGAAAACGGCTGTCCGGTTTGCAACGGTAGAGCTGGCTCAGCGCCATGTGGCTGAGGTCAAAGCGCGCCGTTTACCCGAGATCGACAAAGTTGAACAGGAAGTGCGGGCGCGCCTCAAGAAAGAAATCAACTATTGGGACGCCCGGGCGTTCGAATTGAAAGAGGAAGAGCGCGCCGGAAAGAAAACCCGTCTGAACTGGCAAAACGCCCAACGGCGCGCAGAAGACCTGGCAGAGCGCCTGAAACGGCGGATGGAAGTATTGGAGCAAGAGCGGTTCATCTCGGCCCAGCCTCCACGCGTGCGTGGCGGAATGGTGGTCATTCCCCACGGATTGCTCAGATCGCTCAGCCCTACCCCAGAAATGGCCGGTGCCAGTGCAAATGGGTTTTCAGAGGATCCAGTTGCTCGCCGAGAAATCGAACTCGCAGCAATGGCCGCCGTCATCGAAGCGGAAACGGCGCTAGGGAATACGCCGTCGGATGTATCCGCCCAGAAGGTCGGCTATGACATAGCCTCATACGATCCCAAAGCTGACCACCTTCGCTTCATCGAAGTGAAGGGGCGGATCGATGGCGCTGACACGGTCATGATCACACGGCAAGAGGTCATCACCTCCCTCCACGAGCCCGACAAATTCATCCTGGCAATCGTCCAGGTCGGAGACGGCTACGTTCAGGAACCGCGCTATGTGCGCAGACCATTCTCGCAGGAACCGGAGTTTGGCGTGACTGCCATCCAAGTGAACATCAAGAGCCTGCTTGAGCGGGCGGATGTGCCTCGATGAGTGAACGCAGTAACGCGATGAGCGAGGCCTTGGCTCCTCTACTACCAATGGCGCGAAGCCGTCGTGCAGCAGTGGAACCGGTTTCCCAAATTCATCTATACCTGCATGGTTCTGAAAGACCTGGTGCCTTTGAGATAGCACGCAGTGAGATACTCAAGTTCGCCGAACGCCGTGCAGGTGGCGCGCTTCCACGAGATGCGTTGGAAGGCAAGTCATTCTCGACCGACGACGTCGGAGCGCGACGCATCGAGGGCGTAGCCATCGACAGCCCGCGCTACTGGACGCTTCGTTTCGATGATGATGATCGAACAGTTGCGAGCCGGTCTTGGGTAATAGAGACCGCTCTAGCCGAGCAGAACGAAGACGGACCCGTGTTGTTCGGCCTTCGACTGCAGTGCATCGCCCGGGGTGAGAATCCCGAATATGACCGTTCGATACCGACCTTTGCCCGTGATGTGATCGCTGCTTGTGACGTACGGATGGACGGTCGCAGGGTGACACTTTCGCCCTGGATAATCGATACAGAAGACGAAGTTGACCAACTGGTCGATCTTCTGCGCTCGGACAATAGAACCGCAGATGTAATTGTCCTGTCGCTCCCGGAAGACTCAAATGACTTGTCTGACGAATTGATCTCCAGCGACCGACTCGCGCGTGATCTCGCGGGGGCTGCTCATGTCGTAGTGATCTCGGGGCAAGCGGCGTTTCAGCTTAGCGACCGTGTTGGACGCGAATTTTCGGTATTCAACCAAGCTGTTCGGACTTATCGACCTGGATTTGATCCGGATACCGAAGCTCCTTTCGCACACCCACTTGGCCTCGCCGACCGAATTCGAAATTGGGACGGAGGCCCGGATGCGTACCGTCGCTTCATTTCGTCGGAGGTCCTGCGGCGCACGGTTGAGGGACCCGACGCTCTGAAGCGACTGCCAAGCTTCGCCGAGGCAAAACGAACGGCTGCTGAACTCCGTCGTCGGAACGCTCAGCAGTCTGGATCTTCGAATGATGAGCTTCTTGCCCTCGCCGAAGATGAAATCGCGCAACTCAAGGGTGATCTAGCGTCGCAGGGACAGGAAAGTGGTGAGCTTCTGGAAGTTGCCGAAGCTGAACGCGAAGCCGCTGTAGCAGAAGTTCTGCGACTGCAGGGCACGCTCTATCATCTTCAGCAGCGGCTCGATTCGCTTGAAACCGCCAGTGGCGAAGCGACGGATACACCGATTCCAGGCGACCTTGCCGAGCTGGAGCAGTGGGCAGCAACGCATTTGGCCGGAACTGTCGAACTTCACAACCGTGCGCTACGAGGCTCGAAGGACTCGGAATATGAAAACGTTTCGGTCATCTACCAGGCTCTCCTGCTGCTACGCGATCACTACGTTCCCATGCGCCGTCAAGGTGGGGCGGAACTTAAGAAGGCATTCGATCAGCGTTGCCAGGAACTCGGAATAGAAGAACAGCAGTCATTCTCCGGAAACCGCGCCGGGGAACAGGGCGACACCTATTTCATCAGGATGGGGCACAGGCGGGTCGAACTGGACCGGCACCTGAAAAAGGGCAACAGCCGCGAACCCCGCTATTGCTTCCGCCTCTACTTTTTCTGGGATGACACGACGAGCCAGGTTGTCGTCGGTTGGCTTCCCTCTCACCTTTCAACGCGAGCCAGCTGAATTCCCATGACCCAAACATATAAAAAGAAACTCATCGAGGTCGCCATTCCGCTGGAGGCAATCAATGCGGCGTCGGCGCGGGAGAAGTCGATACGGCATGGCCACCCTTCCACGCTGCATTTGTGGTGGGCGCGGCGGCCGTTGGCAGCGTGTCGAGCGGTGTTGTTTGCGCAGTTGGTGGACGATCCCTCGAGCCTGCCGGAAGAGTTTCCAACGCCCGAGGCGCAGGACGCCGAGCGCAAGCGGCTGTTCGCGATCATCGAGGATCTGGTGAAGTGGGAGAACTCGACCAACGAGGAGGTGCTGGAGCGCGCGCGGGCCGAGATCCGGCGGTCCTGCGGGGGCGAGCTGCCCCCGGTCTATGACCCGTTCTCGGGCGGCGGGTCGATCCCGCTGGAGGCGCAACGGTTGGGCCTGCCTGCCTATGGGTCTGACCTGAACCCGGTGGCGGTGATGATCGGCAAGGCGATGATCGAGATCCCGCCGAAGTTCAAGGACATGGAGCCGATCCATCCGGGGCTGAAAGAGCGCAACCACTACCGCAACGCCGAAGGGCTAGCAGAAGATATAAAAACCTACGGAGCGTGGATGCGGAAGACTGCGCTTGAGCGGATTGGCCATCTCTACCCAAAGGTGGAACTTCCACAAAGCCATGGCGGCGGAAAGGCGGCGGTAGTCGCTTGGATTTGGGCGCGAACGGTGCCGAGTCCAGACCCCGCATTTGCTGATGTGCAAGTGCCAATCGCATCTAGCTTCCTGCTCAATTCCAAGACCGGGAATGAGACGTGGATAGAACCTTTGGTGGACAAACAAGCCAAGAAGATTTCGTATCGTATCCGCCACAAAGGCACCAAGGCGGAGATTGCAGCAGCAAAAGACGGGACGAAAGCGGGGCGAGGTGCGAATTTCCGATGCCTCATTTCTGATACGGCAATCACGCCAAAACATGTCACTTCTGCTGGAAAATCGGGTCAGTTGGGCCAGACGCTCATCGCTATCATCGCTGAAGGTAAGGGGGGACGAGCGTACATTTCTCCGCGGACAGACCATGAGGTGATCGCGCTTTCTGCCAAGCCGAGTTGGAAACCAGATCAAAGGCAACCTGAAAACCCTCGCTGGTTTTCGCCTCCGGCATACGGGATGGAGACCTTTGGGGATCTATTCACTGATCGACAATTGGTCGCGATGAACACTTTCAGTGATCTCGTTCATCAGGCACGCTCGCAGATAGAGGTGGACGCATTGGCCGCTGGCCTTGCTGCAGACCCGACCCCCCTACGAGACGGTGGCAGAGGTGCCAAAGCCTACGCGGAAGCAGTTAGTATTTACTTGTCCTTCGCGATTGATCGATTGGCGGATGCAGGAAGTTCAATCGCCACGTGGTCTTCTTCAGGCTTCATCCGGTTTACCTTCGCCCGTCAGGCAATTCCGATGACTTGGGACTTTGCCGAGTGCAATGTGATGAGTGATAGCACTGGTAATTTCATGGGAGCGGTCGATTGGGTCTGGAAAGCTTTGCTAGGGTTTGGTCCAAACTCTACGGGATCAGTAATTCAACACGATGCACAGAATGTAGTGCTGCCTGATGGGGCGGTGATTTCGACAGATCCACCCTACTACGACAACATCGGATACGCAGATCTCTCTGACTATTTCTATGTTTGGCTGCGTAGAAACATCAAGGTTGTTTACCCTGAACTAAGCAGTACTATAGCTGTTCCCAAGGCAGAGGAGCTGGTTGCCACGCCTTATCGCCATGGCGGCAAGACAAATGCTGAAACGCATTTTCTCAACGGTATGACTGCCGCAATATCGAGTCTAGCGGCTCAGTCTTCGGCTCTTTTCCCTGCAACGATCTACTATGCCTTCAAACAAAGTGAAATCGAACAGGAAGGTTTGTCATCCACAGGCTGGGCAACTTTTCTTCAAGCAGTAATTTCGGCAGGTTATTCAATTGTAGGCACTTGGCCGGTTCGCACCGAGCGGGCTGCCAGAACGATTGCCTCCGGTACCAACGCTCTTGCAAACTCCGTTGTTCTCGTCTGCCGAAAGAAAGAAGAGGCTGCTGAGGTCGTCACACGCGCCGAGTTTATTCGGGCGCTGAAACGCGAGCTTCCACCCGGTATTGGCGAACTTCAAGCGGCCAATATCGCTCCCGCAGACATGCCTCAGTCGGCCATCGGCCCCGGCATGGGGGTGTTCTCTCGTTATCAAGCGGTGCTGGAGTCCGACGACAGCCCGATGAGCGTGAAGGCCGCCCTGCAATTGATCAACGCGGAACTTGACGAATATCTCGGCGGTATTCAGGGCGAGTTCGACCCTGACACGCGCTTTGCCATCAGCTGGTTCGAGCAGAACGGCATGGGCAAAGGTGACTACGGCGTTGCCGACAATCTGGCCCGTGCGCGCGGAATCGCTGTCGAAAGCGTCAAGCATGCCGGCATCGTCGAAAGCCAGGCGGGCAAGGTGCGCATCCTGAAACGCGATGAGCTCGACCCCGAATGGGAACCTCAGACGGACACTCATCTGACGGTCTGGGAATGCCTCCAGTATCTCGTGCGTGCGCATGAGAAGGACGGCATCTCGTACAATACAGCGCTGCTGCTCCGAAAGATCGACGACAAGGCCGAGGCGGTCAAAGACCTCGCCTACTGCCTCTACGACATCTGCGCCAACAAGCGGCAGGATGCGAAGGAGGCCACCGCCTATAACGCATTGATTGCCGACTGGTCGGACCTGACCCGAGAAGCCGCCGCGATTGTCGACATTCGCGGCACCGGCCAGACACGTATGGATTTCTGAGGGGACGATCATGGCAAAGAGCACACGCCAGCACGTATTCGAAGGCATGGAGCTGCTGCCGGAGGGATTGATCCCCTTCGTCGAAAAGCGGCTTGAATCGCAGATCACCGGGCACTGGCAGGTTGAGGTGGTGCAGCGCGTTCGGGGGCTGCGGCCCAACGGCGATGGTCAGGTGAACTGGGATCAGCAGGGTCTGCTGCAGGTGATGATGGCCTTCTGGAAAGAGGCCTTTGCCATGGTGCTGGGGCATCCGGAACGCTCTTACGTGTCTGAACTGCTCGAGGTGCGCAATAAGCTCTCGCACAACGAGAACTTCACCTATGACGACGCCGAGCGCGCTCTGGATACAATGCGGCGGCTGCTGGAATCGGTGAGCGCCAAGGATGTGGCCGAGAAGATCAGCGCGGCGCGCGATACGATCCTGCGCACGAAATACGCTGAGCTGGCCCGGAATGAGGAACGGCGGAAAACGCAACGCTCTGACATCTCGGTCGATACCGTGGCGGGGCTGATGCCGTGGCGCGAAGTGGTCGAGCCGCACCAGGATGTGGCGACGGGCGAGTTCCAACAGGCCGAGTTCGCCGCCGACCTGGCCAAGGTGCACAACGGCAGTGCGCCGTCGGAATACCGTGATCCGGCCGAGTTCTTCTCCCGCACGTATCTGACGGAGGGTCTGAGCAACCTGCTGATCGGGGCCGCAAAGCGGCTGTCAGGCGCGGGCGGTGATCCTGTCGTCGAGTTGCAGACCAACTTCGGCGGCGGCAAGACGCACTCGATGCTGGCGCTCTATCACATGGTCGGTGGGACGCCGGTGGAGGACCTGCCGGGTCTTGACCAGCTTCTGTCCAAAAACAAACTGACCGTCCCCAAGAAGATCAGCCGAGCCGTACTGGTCGGGACGTCACTCGATCCGTTGAACATGACAGCTGCGAAAGATGGGACACAAATCTCAACGATTTGGGGCGAACTCGCATGGCAACTCGGTGGGCCCGAGGTTTTTGCAATGGTCGCCGAGAACGATAAGCTTGGCATTGCCCCCGGCTCAAATCTCCTTGAGGCGATTTTCAAGAAATGCGCGCCTTGTCTGATCCTTATCGACGAATGGGTCGCCTTTCTTCGCCAGATCTACAAGGTTGAAGGATTGCCCTCCGGCTCCTTTGACGCAAATATTTCGTTTGTTCAGGCGCTTACCGAGGCGGTGAAGGCAAGTCCGGGCACATTGCTGGTTGCCTCGTTGCCTGCCTCACAGATCGAAGTCGGCGGCGAAGGTGGCCAAGAGGCGCTGGCACGATTGAAGCAAACGTTCAGCCGCGTTGAATCCTCGTGGCGCCCGGCCTCGCAGGAAGAAAGCTATGAGATCGTCCGTCGACGGCTGTTCAAGGAAATTCCGGGCGACAAATTCCACCACCGTGACAACACGCTGAAACAGTTCGCGAAGCTTTACCGCGAGAACACCAACGACTTCCCGCAAGGCTGCGCAGATGAAGATTACCGTCGCAAGCTGGAGAAAGCCTATCCGATCCATCCCGAGCTGTTCGATCAACTCTACACCAGTTGGGGATCTCTTGAGAAGTTCCAGCGAACACGTGGCGTTCTGCGCTTGATGGCGCAGGTGACCCATGAACTTTGGATGGGCAACGACCCGTCCGTCATGATCATGCCGGGAAGCGTAGCAATCAGCACCGCTCGGGTGGAGCCAGAGCTACTCCATTACCTCGATGCAAGCTGGCAGTCGATCATCGCTGGCGATGTGGATGGCGTATCTTCTACACCCTATAAGATCGATCAAGGCGCTCCTAACCTAAACAAATACTCTGCAACCCGTAGGATAGCCCGCTCCATATTCATGGGAACGGCGCCCACTCATGGCCAGGAGAACAAAGGTCTCGACGACAAACAGATCAATCTAGGTGTCGTCCAGCCTGGTGAGCGCCCGGCGATTTTTGGTGATGCCCTGAGACGCCTGACCAACCAAGCGAAGTTCATGCACAGTGATCTTGGGCGCTATTGGTATTCGATGTCAGCAAGCCTGAACCGGATCGCTGCCGATCGCGCAGGGCAGCTTGAGGAAGCTCTAGTCCTGATGGAAATCGACAAGGCGCTCGTTGGCTACATCAATGGCCTCGGAGACCGTGGGCACTTTGACGCGGTGCAGGTAGCTCCGGGCAGTTCTTCTGACGTGCCCGATGAACCGGGCGGCGTGCGCGCTGTCATTCTGGGCGTGGCCCACCCGCACACCGGAAGAGACGGCTCCGAGGCGCTGGCCGAAGCAAAAGACATACTGATGCAACGCGGGAGCACGCCTCGCGTTTACCGAAACATGCTTGTGTTTTTGGCGGCGGAGCAACGTCAGCTCGACAACTTGAAGGCTGCAATGCGCTCGGCCTTGGCATGGGCAGAGATTGTTCGCGAAACGGACCGCCTCAACCTTACGCAAAGCGACAGCGCGCTCGCCAAGGCAAAGCTGACGGAAGGCAATGAGACGTTAAAAACCCGCCTGAAAGAGGCATGGTGTTATCTGCTTTATCCAGTGCAGGAAAGCGCTCAGGCAGACCTCGAGTGGACGTCAGCCAAGGTGCCAGCTCAGGACGGGTTGCTGGCGCGTGCAAGCAAGAAGCTCGTCAGTGATGAGGGGCTGTTGCCCGAACTTGGGCCCGCCCGACTGGATCGCGAACTGCAAAAATACATCTGGAACGGGAAAGATCACCTGTTCCTGAAAGACTTGTGGGAGTACATGAACCGGTACACCTACTTGCCTCGCGTCAAGAACCGCAGTGTACTTGCGAAAGCCGTTCAATCAGCGGTCACAGGGATGCTTCCTGGCCCATTTGCCTACGCTGATCGATGGGATGAATCCAAAAATACCTACGTCGGTCTGGCGATATCAGGCCCAAGCCACGTTCAGGTCGTGATCGACAGCGATTCAGTCATCATCAAACCCGACGTCGCCGAGAGTCACCGGCCCAAACCAAAAGAAGATCCCGCTGGGCCGGGGGGAGCAGATTCCACCGAATCTGATGGCCCTGTGCCAACGCCAGGTGGTGATACGGGTGGAGAACCGGCTCCCGCCCCCGAAAAGAAACCCACGCGTTTCGTCGGTACCGTCATGATTTCAGCAGACCGACCGGCGCGAGACATTCACCAAATCGTTGAAGCAATTATCGAGCAGCTGACCACACTTCCAGGCAGCGATGTGTCTCTGAAACTTGAGATTGATGCCGAGGTCCCCTCCGGTCTGGATCGTGCCAAGGTCAGAACTTTGATTGAGAACGCAATTACGCTGGGCTTCATCGACAAGTCTATCAAGTGATGGGCTACCATCCTGCGAAGGCCGCGGTCGCTGGCGTCTCTCAGATCGTAGCCTTGGGTTTGCGACGCCGCGGGGCCCATTTTTTCGCAAGCCGCTCGAAGTGTTTGATGATGCTGTCAGCCCCGGCATCCTTGGCATCGAAGTCCCCGCCCGACCAGTGGACCATGTCCTCGTGCTGCTCGTGATCTGGATCGGCGAGGGCTTCGAGGAACTCCTCGTAGCCCCATGAACCGCCTGACCTGAGACCCGACTTCCCTCCAGCTTTTCGGAGAATCCGTCGGTTGATGCGTAACCGCCCCGTTGGTACGTAACCATCCGGCGTAGGCCGCGGTCGCTGGCGTCTCTTAGATCGTAGCCTTGGGTTTGCGACGCCGCGGGGCCCATTTTTTCGCAAGCCGCTCGAAGCGTTCGATGATGGTGTCGGCCCCGGCATCCTCAGCGTCGAAGTCCCCGCCCGACCAGTGGACCATGTCCTCGTGCTGCTCGTGATCGGGATCGGCGAGGGCTTCGAGGAACTCTTCGTAGTCGGCGCTGAACATCACGTTTGAGGCGCATTCTTGGGGCTCTGCGCAGAAACGGCGCCCAGGATCATACGCAGGATTTCGGCGATGAGGACCCTGAGATGGGCCAGGATCAATCGGATGTTGTGACCGCAGCCGCAGAGCACGGCGAAGAGGGCGTCACCGATCGTGCCCTTGAGCGGGCAACGCGCCAGCCGCCCATCCGTTTTCATGTGGCCGATGGTTGGCTCGATGGCGCTTCGCCGGCGCAGTGCCTTGCGCAGCGCCGGTGTCATCCCTCGCTTCTGGCCGGAAACGAAGACGTCGGTTCGCTCGACACCGTGGCCACGATAACCGCGATCGACAAAGGCACGACGCGCCCGGGTGCCGGTGAGGATCTCGGTCTGTTCGAGCGCATCCGCGAGCGTGTGGCCATCGTAGGGGTTGCCTGGCATCGAACGCGCGCCCACCACGAACCCCTCCTTCAGCGTGGTGGCAATGCTGACCTTGCAGCCGAACTCGTAGCGCTTGCGCGCCTTGCCCTTGGAAATGCAGTCGACATCCGGCTCGTGCAGCGCGTAGAGCTTTCCCTTGTCCTTCGGCTTCTGCTTGAGGAGCCGGGCCACAAGGGAGATTTCGGCGGTGATCTGCTCCCGAAAGTCATCGCTATCAATGCTGTCGAGCTTGCGCCTGACATCCCGCATGACCCGGCCGGCATAGCCCTTCAGGCGCCGTAGCCCCTTGCGCATGCGCTTGAATTGCCGGGCATGGGCATAGCGGCCGATCTGGGCAGCCAACCGCGGACCGAGGCGCGCATAGCTCTGGCGAAGCTCCAGGCCAGCCTCCTGCGCGAGCTTCACCAGGCGCTCGCGAGCCCGTTCATAGAGCCGCGCGTCGGTGGGATGGGCGATGTTTTTCTCCATGACGGTCGTATCGACGATCACCTGCTCGGTACTGCGCCTGTCGACCAGCCCCGCCGCCATTCCTGCCTCGATGGTCTTGGTCAGCAACCACTCGACACCCTCCTCACCGATCCGCTTGCGCCAGTTGGTCAGGGACGAGGAATCCACCGGCTTGCGATGCTGAAAGAACATCTCGCCGCAGAAGTGCTGGTAGTACGGGTTCTCGACCCAGCGGGAAACGACCGCCTCGTCCGAGAGCGCATAGGCATGCTGAAGATACAGCAGCCCCGCAACCAGCCGCGGCGATGTCGCCGGTCGCCCGGTATGAGACGGGAAGAAGCCCGCCCATTCCTGTTCGAAGAATTCCCAGTCGATCAGCAGCTCAAGGCGAACCAGCACGTGCTTCATGTCGATGATGTCGACCAGGCGGGGTTGGAACAGATCGTCCTGGTCGGTGTCACGAGATTTGGCCTTCAAAACACGCTCCGAAATTGCAGGGTTTTCGGCCTGAGGGTATCACATCCTGCAATTCGAAACCGCCCAAAACAGAGCTTCAACAAACAAATTCAATACCTTGGGCGTTGTTCAGAACGGACTCAGTAATTTCCGGACACGCGTTTCACAAGGCTCAGGACCCATTGATTTCCGGCGATCAGCGTGATTCACCGTTCGAAAAACGAGCGGTGACATGTCTGATCTCTTCTGGCTTAGCGACGCGCAGATGGCGCGGCTTGCGCCTTTCTTTCCCAAGTCTCACGGCAAGCCCCGCGTCGATGATCGGCGCGTGTTGAGCGGAATTATCTTCATCAACCGCAATGGCTTACGTTGGCGGGATGCGCCTGCCGCATACGGTCCGCACAAGACCTTGTACAACCGCTGGAAGCGGTGGAGTGACAAAGGTGTTTTCGCGAGGATGATGGCTGGGCTGTGCTTGGCGCGTCGAACTACACCTTCGCCTGGGCGAGCCTCAGCCAGAAGCTGCCCGACTGGATCGAGGCGCAGGTGCGCGCGCTGAAGTTTTTCCACGGGGTCCCCAAGGCAATTGTCTGCGACAATCTCCGGGCGGCCGTGGCCAAGCCGCTCTGGTTCGAGCCGTCGCTCACCCGAATCCGCGTCCTGGACCGGTCGCGCCGGGACAGAGGCTTGGGCAAAGGAGTGAAGCAGGGCGGGATCTGGGTTTACGTCCGCGATCAACGGCCATGGGCGGGGACGGCGCCGCCGGGGGCAGTCTATCACTTCTCGCCCGACCGGAAGGGCGAACACCCCCGAAAGCATCTGAAAGATAGCAGCGGCATTCTGCAGGCTGACGCCTATGCCGGCTTCAAGGAACTCTATGGGCGGCGGGCCGATGGAAGCGCGCAGTTCCGGGAGGCGGCGTGCTAGGCGCACCTCCGGCGCGACTTCCATGACGTCTGGATCTCGACCAAGTCCGAGATCGCCCGGGAAGCCCTCGACCGGATCGGAAAGCCCTACGACATCGAGTGCCAGATCGCCGGTCAGTCTGCCGAGGTTCGGCATGCCATCCGGCAGGAGAAGAGCACGCCGAAAGTCGAGGCGTTCCGCGCCTGGGCCGAGCAACAATTGACCCGCATCCCAGGCAAAAGCGATCTCGCCAAGGCCTTCCGCTACGGCCTGAACCGCTGGCCGTCCTTCTGCCTGTTTCTCGAGGATGGCCGCGTGGCCACCGACAATAACGCAGCCGAGCGTGGCATGCGCCCGATCGGTGTCGGCCACCGCAATTGGCTTTTCGCAGGGTCCGATACCGGAGGCGAAACGCTCGCTCGGGCAATGACCCTGATCGAGACCGCCAAGATGAACGGGATCAATCCGCAGGCCTACCTGGCCGACGTCCTTGACCGCATCCATGATCACAAGATCAACCGGCTCGACGAGTTGCTCCCCTGGAATTGGAAGGCCCAAGAACCATCCGTACCCGAAAACGCCGCCGCCTGAAAAAGCAAGGCGGTTCAGATCGGGTGCTTACGCATCTGCACGACATCTGGCAGGCGAAAACATGCGCCAAGGTCGACTGCGTTTGACTTCTTTATAAAGACCTACGAGGTGAACTGGGACAAGGCGGTCGCCAAGCTGGTCAAGGACCGGGACGCACTGCTGACCCTTTACGACTCCCCCGCTGAGCGCTGGAAACATATCGGGACATCAAATCCGATCGAGAGCACGTTCGTCACCGTGCGTCACCGCACGAAACGCACCAAAGACTGTCTAAACTGCAAGACCGGCCTGGCCATGGCGTTCAAGCTGATGATGTCGGCGCAGAAGAAATGGCGTTATCTCGACGGCCGAAACCGTTTGCCCGAGAAAATCCAGAAGGTTGAGTTCCGCAACGGCCTCCGCCAAGTTTAAGTCGCCGCCTGATCAGGTGTCACCAACTTCTGCGCATATCTCGTCCGGGCCTGCACAAATCACAGCTCTAAGTGCCAAACCCACGACCCCGCAACTCTTATTTCCATGCGTTTAGGGTACCATGGGCCCTTATTGCGGTACACGCAAATCCTTGATCGCAGGAATTCGAAACTCACACAAAGTCAAAATCCGAGTTAGTAATTGATGTCGCCAGAGTGTCAACCAAAGTGATCTGGTCGGGACCGCCGGCAACAAGCGACAGAAGCGTGTTTGTTCCAGATTGATTAATGGCGAGATCAGAGATTGCATTAACGCCGCTGTGGCCGGAGAAATCCAGCCGATCCAGCCCGTCGGTATAGTCCTTGACCACGTCGCGTCCAAAGCCGTTTGACCAAGCGAAACTGTCAGCACCTGCTCCGCCCAAATAAAAATCCTTACCTGCACCGCCGTTTAGCCAGTCGTTGCCAACCGCTCCGATCAGCGCATCCGCTCCGCCTGCGCCCAGAATTACATCATCATCCCCGCCGCCAAAGAACACATCGCCAGCTGACCCGCCGGTCAGCAAATCGTTGCCAGCCGAGCCCACCAGCGTCACTGAGGTTGCCATTCCAGTCGCATCGATGATGTCGTCGCCGGTCAGCCCGTTGATCCTCTCAACTCCGAGCCAACTACCGACGTTCAGGGTCAGACCGTTGGCGTCATAGATCACCGCTTTGTCGAACCCGGCACCTCCGTCACTGACCAAATCTCCGCTTTCGCCGATGTAGAAAACATCGTTGCCTGCACCGCCGTCGAAGGTGTCGTTGCCCGCCGCGCCCAGCATAGTGTCGTTGCCGTCGTTGCCGACAAGCGCGTCGTCGCCGTCGCCGCCGATTAGGACGTCGCTACCCAACCCGCCGGTCAAAGTGTCATCATTGCCTCCACCGAACAACAGGAGACTATCAGTGGCCGATGATGCGTCGATCTGATCCTTACCTGAATAGCCGTTGATCCGTTCGATACCGCTCCACCCATTCAATGATACGGAAATTCCTGCAGCATCGTAGATCTGGGCCTTGTCGTACCCTGTCAAGCCACTGTCAGTCACTGTGTCAAACGCATCAATGAAATAAACATCCGACTCTTCTCCGCCATCTAACGCATCAGCACCTCCGTCGCCGTATAGAATATCAGTACTGGCTCCACCCAACAGAGTATCATCGCCTGAACCACCGAAGAGCGTGTCATTGGCGGAACTGCCATCGAGCCAATCATTCCCACCATGGCCAAACAATAAGTCTGAGCCATTGCCCCCTGAAAGTATGTCATCCTGTGACCCGCCTCTAATCAGATCATCTCCATTGTCACCGGATGCTACGATTCTTCTCTCAGAGGAGCGCGTATCAAAATTGTCGTCCCCATTGCCGCCATCCAGGAAAACTGTACTATTTAGGATAGTAGTTCCATTTAGTGACCCAACAAATACATCATCGACCTGATCACCTCCAGTGTAGGAAATTTCTGAAAAATCCGTGGCTTGAGCGATGAGGTTTCCAGAATGACCATCAGAAACGACTACGGATTGCCCATTGGCGCTAATATATACGTCATTTTTTATTTCTTGATTTCCGTTTATAGCGAGAAGCTCTTGGTCCGCTTGCGCAATCAATATTTGATGCTGGTCGGCTTGCATTGAGATGGATGCACTATTCCAGCTGGAAATGAGTTGTTTAGATATTTCGAAATGCATTGAATCTTCAATATCCCATCCCGCACCTGCAATCCACCCTGCTTTGTTGAAGTAGGGTATTACAGCTGCGATACCGCGAAAAGTCTCGCCCCACTGTTCCGAAGTCCTTCCTCCAATTGAAGCTGCGGCTGTCGGGGTGTAGCCGTCACCTATTCCAGGGAAGTCGAGGCCCTGACCCAAAATGCCAATATCTACGGCGATCCCCCACGAGTGGTTGGACCAAATTTGTGATCCAGCCACTTTCCTATTGACGAACATTCCGCCAGCCCCTTCGAGCGACAACGATTGGGCAAGTGTCGGAAAGTCAGCATATATTTCATCAACAACATCTTGGAAGCTTTCAAGTGCCTTTGAGTAGCCAGTCAAGGAAAAGTTTGTATGATTGATGTTGCGAGTCTCAATTGGTGTAGTGGTTCTTTGAAAGAAGCTTGAATCCAAAAAAGAGTTACCTAAGTACTTGTACTCAGGATTTATCCCGCTTGGCGAGTAGAAATCATTGGCCACTATATCTGACCATTTTTTTGTTGACGTCGAAATGGTTGGAGGGCTTTGACCATTGTCAACCAAACTTAGAGAGAAATTCCCAGTCTTAGTTGCCCATTGACCGCCTCCCCCAGCTCCAATGGAGACATAGTAGGTCACATTTCCTGCTCCAGGCGCATCAAAAATAATATTTGGGTTTGTGCCCTCTGAAAACTTGTCCAAGGTTAAAATGTTACCGTTAGAGTCTCGGAGACGAACAAATACTTGGTCTAGTGTATCATTCGCACCGACACCCGCATCTGCACTAAAAGTGTACCTATTTCCGCCCGTCAATGTGACCTGATAGTAGTCTGCATCAATGGTACTGCCGTCAGCATCATACTGATCGATTGTTCCAGTTATCGTTTGGCCCGCCACCAATGTCGCCAATGTCGCTTTTGACTTTGCAACCGTATCCGTTATCGAACCACTTGTTACATTTATGGTTATGCTTAAATCATTGGAATCCGCTCCCGAAGCATCAAATGCTTCGGCAAATATCTGGTTCGATCCACTATTTGGACCGGCCACGTATGAAATGGCACTTAAATTATCCAAGGAAACGTCGTGGTAAGCTTGAGATTGCACCAGTCCACCGACCTCCCAATAGCCACCGTCTATTCCTGGTGTAGAGTCCCAAAAACGCACTTTAACTATGTCTGATATGCCGTCGGGATCCGAGACTGAAACCAGTTCCGCGCCGCTGATGCTTTGGCCAGAGATTAGTGTTTGGGCGGCCAGACCGTTGACTTGCGGATCACTGCCTGCCGGCGCCGCTGCAACCTTGACCGTCGCCACCGCAGCAGTGCTGTTGTACCCGCCACGAGAGT
>NZ_JBFBVU010000033.1:0-33884 GCF_040689105.1 Meridianimarinicoccus marinus | reverse complement strand
AGCTTGCCCAACTGACCCGCAGACTGCGGCGTCAAAGCAACCCGACACTCGCCAGGATATATCTCCTTGGGTACTCCTAACTTCAAAACTCCAACTCCCTTCAGATGTTGCGACCGGGGCCTCGCCCCGCAAAGATCAGATCCAGCGTCGTGTTTTCGCCGTGTAGGCGTCGAACTGCGGGCCGAATTTCTCGGCCATCGTGGCTTCTTCCTTCTGGATGAACCGATCTGTGATCACCCACATGAACAGCGGCACCAGCAGCAGCGACGGCACGGCGTCCCAGTAAAGAACGAAACCCGTCAGAACCAGCGCATCGCCCAGGTAGATCGGGTTGCGACTGCGCCGGAAGATGCCCTGTTGCGCCAGCTGGTCGGGCACGCGATGCGGCAGTATCGTCGTGCGCTGCCGCCGAAGCTCCAACACCGCCAGCGCCATCACGATCAGCCCCGCACCAATGCACAAGCCGGCCAGAAGGTCGAACCCCGCGCCGGGAAATCCGCCCAGCGGCAGGGATTGCGACTGGACCCGCGCGAGGCCAAGGAACAGGGCCAGCCAGAGCGGCGGCCAATCGAGCCATCTTGACACCTGTTCCATTGTGATCCGTTGGGTCCGCCTGTTTCGTGCCACGAGATGGCGCAACATTATTTCGCCCCTCTTAGACGGCTCAGGCGAATATTTCAAATGGTAATAGCCGCAGTGCAGCAATGGTAGACCAAAGCACGAGGGGCCGACCTGCGACCTGGGAGACCGCCGCCGCGCCCCGCACGACCGGCTTTCCCTTGCGCTCGCGCCCGCCTGCGGCAAAGGATGCCTCATGACCCGCATTCGTCCCTATGTTGCCGCCGACGCGCCCGCGCTTCGCGGGATTTTCACCGAGGCGGTGCAGGTCGGCGCGCGGGCACAGTATTCGGCGGCGCAGCGCGACGCCTGGTCGGGCGCCGCGCAGCATTGCCCGCCCGACTGGGGCGACCGTCTGGGCGATCACCTGACCTTCGTTGCCGAACAGGACGGCGATCCTGTGGGCTTCATGACCCTGGGCCGTGACGGCCATCTGGATCTGGCCTTCGTACTGCCGCAGGTCATGGGCCAAGGGGTCGCCGATGCGTTGCACGACCGGATTCTGGCCGAGGCGCAGGCGCGTGGCCTGTCCCGCCTGACCACCGAGGCCAGCCTTCGGGCGCAGCCGTTCTTTCGGCGCATGGGCTGGCGGCTGGTCGCGCATCAGACCGTCGAGATTCGTGGCCAGAGGCTGGACAACGCGGTGATGGAAAAGCCGCTTCAGGCGCTGCGTAAACTGCCGCCGCGCTGACCCGAGGCCCAGTGGCGCACCGCCGCGCCGAAGGCTTCGAACAGGGGTCGAGACACCGGATCGTTGGCGGCGTTCCATTCAGGATGCCATTGTACCGACAGGGTGAATCCGGGCGCATCGCGCACATAAAGCGCTTCGGGCGTCTCGTCCTCGGCCCAGCCGTCGATCACGATGCGCGGACCGGGGGCCTTCACCCCTTGCCCGTGCAGCGTGTTGGTGAAGACCTCGCGTGCGCCCATCATCCGGTGGAACGGCCCGCTGTCGGTAAAACGGACGGTGTGGCGCAACTCGAATTTCTCGTGCAGCGTGCCATCAGGCGGCATCCGGTGGTTCATCCGCCCCGGCAGGTCACGGATTTCCGGATGCAGGCTGCCGCCCATGGCGACATTGACCTCCTGAAAACCCCGGCAGATGCCCAGGAACGGCTGGCCGCGTTCGACACAGGCGCGGATCAGCGGCAGGGTGATCGCATCGCGGGCGCGGTCGAAGGCGCCATGGGCTTCGGTCTCGGCCTCGCCGTATTCCTCGGGATGGACGTTGGGGCGGCCGCCGGTGAACAGAAAACCCGAGAAGTTCGCCAGCAGTTCCTCTACCGAGACGAAGCGGGGATCGGCGGGGATCAGCAGCGGCATCGCGCCCGAAACCTCGGCAATGGCCTGCGAGTTCATCGTGCCGCCGGCATGGGCCGGGTATTCGTCATTCAACAGATAGGAGTTGCCGATAATGCCGACCATCGGGCGCGTCATGGGAACCTCGCGAAGCTACGACGCTCAACCGTATTCGGTTTTCGTTGGCGCGTCGAGATCGCCGCCGCGGCAGGGCGGCCGGATTTGCACGCCGCCCGCGTGCGCGGCGGCCCGTCAGTTCGGTGGGCAATGTTCCATCATCCGGAAAAAATCCTGCAGAGTGCGGCCCCGCTCGGGCCGGAAACTGCCCGCCGGGGTGCTGCTGGCAATGCGGTCGACCCGGAACATGCGGAAATCCTGCCGCAACTCGCACCAGGCCACCAGGGTCCAGACCTTGCCCCAGAACCACAGGCCCAGCGGCCGGATGGTGCGGGCGGTCTGCGCGCCCTCAACGTCCATGTAGGACAGGTCGAGCTTCTGGCGGCTTTCGATCGCCGCTTCGATGTCGTCCAGCCGTTTGGCGATGGCCTCGGTCATTTCCGGCGCGAAGGAATGGATCTGCACCTGCCGGGCGCGGTCGCGCTCGGCCTCGGGCAGGACCGCCTCGATCTTGACCAGGGCTTCCTCGGCGCTGCGGGCCATGCTGGCGCCGCCCCAGGCGCGCAGCAGCCGCGCCCCGGCCACCAGTGCCACGATCTCGTCGCGGGTGAACATCAGCGGCGGCAGGTCGAAACCTTCGCGCATGACGTATCCGATACCGGCCTCGCCCTCGACCGGCACGCCGGTGGATTGCAGATCGGCAATATCGCGATAGATCGTGCGCTCGGACACCTCCAGCCGCGCGGCCAGCGCGGCCGCCGTGGTCAGCCGACCGCCCCGCAGAAACTGCACGATCTGGAACAGGCGGTCGGCACGGCGCATCAGCTGTGCTCGAACAGGCCGATGGAGTTGCCGTCGAGATCCTGGCAATAGGCAAACCGGCCCGCCGGGATCGGAATCGCGTCCGACAGCACCGTGCCGCCGGCCTTGCGCAGACGCTCCAGCGCCTCTTCCAGCGTGCCGGCGACGGCCAGATGAATGGTCGGCCCCTGCCCCTGCGTGGCCGGTTTGCCTTCGTAAAGGTGCCCCGCGACGCCGCCCGCTGGGTCAGCGGTCTGGAAAACGGCGGTTTCGTTGGGGCCCATTTGCTGGCGATCCAGTTTGCCGCCCGTAGCGGCTTCATAGAAGGCAATGGATTTGCCCAGATCGGTGACGGGGATTTCGATCCAGACGGTGGCGTGATCCGGTGTGAAGCTCATGGTTGATCCTTTCCTCGGGGTTGATGACCCACCCGTTGTGACACACCCCTCCTGACAGCATTCTGTCAGGAGGCTTCAGCAGGCGACCCTTGTACCGGCGCGGCAACAGGATACACCTGACACGAGGCGGCCAAAAGGAGCAGGACATGACCAAAGACAGCGCGCAACCGATCTATCTGGCCGATTACACCCCGCCTGCCTTCTGGGTGGATCGGGTCGAGTTGACCTTCCGCCTGCATCCTACGGCGACGCGGGTGCTGTCGCGCGTCGCTTTCCGGCCCAACCCGGATGCCCCCGGCCCGTTCACCCTGCACGGGCAGGATCTGACCCTGATCCGCGCCACCATCGACGGGAACGAGGTGACCCCCACGCTGACCGACGACGGTCTGACCTGCCCCGCGCCCGACGCCCCTTTCGTCTGGGAGGCCGAGGTCGAGATCAATCCCGAGGCCAACAAGGCGCTGGAAGGGCTGTACATGTCCAACGGCATGTATTGCACCCAATGCGAGGCCGAGGGGTTCCGCAAGATCACTTACTACCCCGACCGCCCCGACGTGATGGCCCCGTTCATCGTTCGCATCGAAAGCGATCTGCCGGTGCTGCTGTCCAACGGCAACCCGGCGGCCGCTGGCGAGGGCTGGGCCGAATGGGACGACCCCTGGCCGAAACCGGCTTACCTGTTCGCGCTGGTGGCGGGCGATCTGCACGCCCATCGAGACAGCTTCACCACCGCTTCGGGCAAACCGGTGGATCTGGCGATCTGGGTGCGCGACGGCGATCAGGACAAATGCGCCTTCGGGATGGCGGCGCTGAAAGCTTCGATGGCGTGGGACGAGAGGGTCTATGGCCGCGAATACGATCTGGACGTGTTCAACATCGTGGCGGTGGATGATTTCAACGCCGGCGCGATGGAGAACAAAGGGCTGAACGTCTTCAATTCCGCCGCCGTTCTGGCCAGTCCCGAAACCGCCACGGACGCGAATTTCGAACGCATCGAGTCGATCATCGCGCATGAGTATTTCCACAACTGGACCGGCAACCGCATCACCTGCCGCGACTGGTTCCAGCTGTGCCTGAAGGAAGGGCTGACGGTCTATCGCGACCAGCAGTTCACCAAGGATGTGCGCTCGGAACCGGTGAAGCGGATCGACGATGTGCTGATGCTGCGCGGCGCCCAGTTCCGCGAGGACGGCGGCCCGCTGGCCCATCCGGTGCGCCCCGAAAGCTTTGTCGAGATCAACAATTTCTACACCGCCACGGTCTATGACAAGGGCGCCGAGGTGATCGGCATGCTGCATCGGCTGGTGGGCGACGCCACCTATGCCAGGGCGCTGGATCTGTATTTCGACCGGCACGACGGGCAGGCCTGCACCATCGAGGATTGGCTGAAGGTCTTTGAAGATGTGTCGGGCCGGGATCTGACCCAGTTCAAGCTGTGGTATTCGATTGCCGGCACGCCGCATGTGAAGGTCACCGACACCTGGGCCGATGGCAGCTACACGCTGACCTTCCAGCAAAGCGTGCCCGACACGCCGGGCCAGACCGACAAGCCGCCCATGGTCATTCCCATCGCCGTCGGCCTGTTGGACACCGATGGCACCGAAGTGGTGCCAACCCGCGTTCTGGAACTGACCGAGGCCCGGCAAAACTTTGCCTTCGACGGTCTGGCAACGCGTCCGGTGCCGTCGATCCTGCGCGGTTTTTCGGCCCCGGTGATCCTGGAACAGACCGTGCCCGCCGAACACAAGCGCCTGCTGCTGGCCCATGACACCGACCCGTTCAACCGGTGGGAAGCCGGGCGGGCGCTGGCGCGTCAGGCTCTGCTGGCAATGCTGACCGACCGGGCCGCGCCCGATCCGGCCTATCTGGAGGCGCTTCAGGCGCTGCTGGCCGACGACAGTCTGGACCCGGCGTTCCGCGCGCTGGTGCTGCGCCTGCCCAGCCAGCAGGATCTGACGCAGGCCCTGTTCGACGCGGGCCAGGTGCCTGATCCGCTGGCCATCCATGATGCGCTAACAGCCATGGAAACCGCCATGGCCACCCATCTGCAGGCGGATTTGACGGCTTCGTTTGACGCCCATCAGGTGCCCGGCCCCTATCGCCCCGTGGCCGCGGACGCGGGCAAGCGGGCGCTGGCCAATGGGGCGCTGGCGCTGCTCACCCGCACCGACGCGGGCGCGCGGGCCAAGGTGCAATATTCGGACGCTGCCAACATGACCCAGCAGATGGCGGCCCTGTCGGCGCTGCAACGCATCGGCGCTGCCAGTGACGCACTGGAGCATTTCCACAGCCAATGGCAGCACGAACGGCTGGTTCTGGACAAGTGGTTTGGCCTGCAATCAAGCCTGTCCCTGCCCGCCGAGGCCGTCGCCACCGTGCGCCGTCTGACCGAGCACCCGGATTTCACATGGGAAAACCCCAACCGCTTCCGCGCTGTATTTGGCGGGTTTTCCAGCAACCTAGCCGGGTTTCACGATCCCTCGGGCGACGGGTATGCGCTGATGGCGGACTGGCTGATCCGTCTGGATCGGCTGAACCCGATGACCACGGCGCGCATGACCACCGCCTTCGGCACGTGGAAGCAATATGATGCGGATCGTCAGGCGCTGATGCGCGACGCCCTGGAACGGATCGCTTTGGTGCCGGTTTTGTCACGTGATACCAAGGAGATGGTGACGCGTATTCTTGCGGGCTGAAACGCGGCAGGGCGCGGTTTACTGCCGCCACGGCCGCCTTCGCGTCGGCGTGGATGGAACCGCACAGGGTGTTGCGGTAAACTGCGTCACACCGGCTTTGCAAAACCGTGGTTGGGTGCCCCGATGAAAGACAGAATCGACCCCCTGATCGAAGAACGCGCCCCGTGGCTTTACGCGGGCCATCCGTGGTCGGCACCCTCGCGGATGCTGCTGACGGGGATGCTGGGCTACAACAAGACCATCCGCCTGGGCGAGTATCTGGAAGACAAGCCGATGGACGAAATCATGGGCACCATGGGCGCGATGCTGGCCAGGGACGTGCAGGTCTCGGGGCTGGAAAACATCCCCCGGCAAGGTGCTGCCCTGATCGTGGCCAACCATCCGACCGGGATCGCCGATGGCATCATCCTGCATTCGGTGCTGAGCGGCATCCGTCAGGACAGCTATTTCTACGCCAACAGCGATATCCTGAAGGTGCTGCCGCAGATGGAAACGCTGATCGCGCCTGTTGAATGGCGCAAGGAAAAGCGCAGCCATGCCAAGACGCGCGAAACCATGGCCTATACCCGCAAGGCAGTGGAACAGGGGCGACTTGGCGTCATCTTCCCGTCCGGGCGGTTGGCCAAGCGGCGCGGGCTGAAACTGTTCGAACGTCCGTGGATGGCCTCGGCGGCGATGATCGCGCGCAAGTTCGATCTGCCGGTGATCCCGGTCAACGTGCGGGCGCGCAACTCGGCCCTGTTCTACCTGTTCGACCTGATCCACCCGACCCTGCGCGACATCACCCTGTTCCACGAGACCCTGAACAAGCATCACCAGCCCTATCGCATCACCGTCGGAGAACCGATTTCCCCGGCCTCGCTGCCCGCGAAATCCGATGAGGGGATCGAGATGCTGCGCAAGGCGACGCTGGCCCTGGGCGGGCGCTATGCGCCATCGGTGTCGCTGGTACAGAATTCGCGCCTGCCCGCCTGGGCACGTCCGGCACTGGGGTAGACGTCGCTCGGCTCAGTCGCGCAGGCGATAACCGGTCTTGAAGATCCACCAGACCACGGCAAGGCAGATCGCGGTAAACGCGGCGATGGCCAGAAGGCTCCACCCCACAGCCACGTCCGAGGCACCGAAGAAAGCCCAGCGGAAGCCCGAAATCAGATAGACAACCGGATTGAACAGCGACACCCCCTGCCAGAACGGCGGCAGCATGGTGATCGAATAGAAACTGCCGCCCAGGAACACCAGTGGCGTGATGATCAGCAGCGGGATCAGTTGCAATTGTTCGAAATTGTCCGCCCAGATGCCGATGATGAAACCCAGAAGACTGAACGACAGGCAGGTCAGAATAAGGAACAGCAGCATCGCGATCGGGTGCTGGATGTCGAGATCCACGAAGAAGAAGGCCGTCACAAGGATGATGATGCCGATCAGGAACGACTTGGTGGCCGCAGCCCCGACATAGCCGATGACGATTTCAAGGAAGGTCACCGGTGCCGACAGATGTTCATAGATCGTGCCCATGAATTTCGGGAAATAGATCCCAAAAGAGGCGTTCGAGATCGACTGCGTCATCACACTGAGCATGATCAGACCCGGCACGATGAAGGCGCCATAGTCCACCCCCTCGACCTCGTCGATGCGCGACCCGATGGCGGCACCGAAGACCACGAAATACAGCGAGGTCGACAGCACCGGTGAAATCAGGCTTTGCGACAGGGTGCGGAAGAACCGGGCCATTTCGAAGCGATACATGGTCAGGATGGCTTGCGGGTTCATGGGCGCTCCTTCACCAGATCCACGAAGATATCTTCCAGCGAGCTTTGGCTGGTTTGCAGGTCGCGCAGGTGCAGGCCCGCGTCCGACAGGTCCGACAGCAACCGGGTGATGCCGCTGCGTTCGGCCATGACGTCGTATGTATAGATCAGCGCGTTGCCGTCCTCGATCCGTTCCAGCGCGTATTCCGACAGCGCATCGGGCAGCGCGTCGGCCTGTTCGTGCAACTCCAGCCGCAACCGCTTCTTACCGAGCCGCTCCATCAGGGTGGCCTTTTCTTCGACCAGAAGGATGCGGCCATCGTTGATGACACCGATGCGGTCGGCGATGGCCTCGGCTTCCTCGATGTAATGGGTGGTCAGGATGATGGTCACGCCCTGCGCTTTCAGACGCCGCACGATGTCCCACATGTCGCGGCGCAATTCGACATCCACCCCGGCGGTGGGCTCGTCCAGGAACAGCACGCGCGGTTCATGCGCCAGCGCCTTGGCGATCAACACCCGGCGCCGCATGCCGCCCGACAATTCGCGCGTGGCGGCGTTGCGCTTGTCCCACAGCGACAATTGCCGCAGCACGTCCTCGACAATCGCATCCTTGGGATTCTTTCCGAACAGGCCGCGCGAAAAGGCCACGGTGGCGCGGACGCGGGCGAAGGGTTCCAGCGCCACTTCCTGCGGCACAAGACCGATCATCTGGCGAGCGGCGCGGAAGTCGTCGATCACGTCGTGTCCGCCGACGGTGATTTTGCCCGAGGTGGGGATGGCGATGCCGCAGATGGTCGAGATCAGGGTCGTCTTGCCCGCGCCGTTCGGCCCCAGCAGCGCCAGGATCTCGCCTTCCTGGATCTCGAGATTGACGCCTTTCAGCGCCTCGAAGCCGTCGGCATAGGACTTGTGCAGCTCTTGCACGGAAACGATGACGGACAAGGGCACTCTCCCGGCTCAGGACTGGTCCGCGTCTCTGCGCAGCCAAACATGCAACACGTCCCCTTCAATGGCACGGCTGTCGCTCAGATGGAAGCGCGGCGCGTCGCGCAGTGCCTTCAAGCCCATGCTGCCCAGCGACGGCCGGCCTTCGGCCCCAATCGCCACGCCGGCGGTGAAGCCGATCAGCCGGTCCACCTGATCGGCACGCAGCAGGGCCGCCGCGAACTGCCCGCCGCCTTCGCAGAACACGCGTGTCAAGCCGGCCTGCCCCAGCGCCTGCAAGCAAGACGTGGGATCGAGATGCCCATCCGCGCCGCTGTGCACAGACAGGCACTGCGCGCCCAGATCCGTCCAGGCCGCCACGCGATCCGGGTCCGCCCCTGCCCCATGCAACAGCCAGACCGGCAGCTGCCTTGAGGTGCGCGCCAGACTGCCGTCGCGCGGCAGATCCAAGCGGGTCGAAGCCACGACCCGCACCGGTTGATGGGAGATGCCCAGCCCACGCACGGTCAGCGACGGGTCGTCGTCGCGCGCCGTGCCGCCGCCGACCAGCACCGCGTCATGGGCGGCCCGTTCCAAATGCACCAGCCGCCGCGCGGCCGGGCCGGTGATCCATTGGCTGTCGCCGGTCTGCGTTGCGATCCGCCCGTCGAAACTGCTGGCCAGTTTCAGCGTCACCATGGGGCGGCCATCGCGGATGCGGCGCAGGAACCCGGCGTGGCTGACCGAGGCCTCACGCGCGCAAACCCCAACCTCGACTTTGAGGCCCGCAGCGCGCAACCGTGACAGCCCGCCACCATCCACGCGCGGGTCGGGATCGCGCAGGGCCACAACAACCCGTGCAATGCCTGCCGCCACCAGCGCATCGGCGCAGGGCGGTGTCTTGCCGGTGTGGGCGCAGGGCTCCAGCGTGACATAGGCGGTGGCGCCTCGCGCGGCCTTGCCCGCTTGCGCCAGCGCGACAGCCTCGGCATGGGGGCGCCCGCCCGGCTGGGTCCAGCCGCGGCCCACGATCCGCCCGTCACGTACGATCACGCAGCCCACCGCCGGGTTGGGCCAGCAGCGGCCCAGCCCCCGTGCGCCCAGGGTCAGCGCGTGGCGCATGTGGCGCTGATCCGCCGTTGTCACGGGATCACTTGTCCTTGGGATGATCCGGACGCAGTTCCGACACGAATTTGTCGAAATCATCCGCAGCCTGGAAGTTCTTGTAAACGCTAGCAAACCGCACGTAAGCGACAGTGTCGATCCGGGCCAGGGTTTCCATCACGATCTCGCCGATGGCGCGCGAGGGAATGTCCTGCTCTCCCAGCGATTCCAGCCGCCGCACGATGCCCGAGATCATCTTCTCGACACGATCGGGCTCCACGGGCCGTTTCTGAAGGGCGATGCGGATCGAACGTTCCAGCTTGTCGCGGTCGAAATCCTCGCGCCGGCCATTGGATTTGACGACCACAAGATCGCGCAGCTGCACCCGTTCATAGGTGGTGAAGCGGCCGCCGCATTCGGGACAGAAGCGCCGCCTGCGGATTGCTACATGATCCTCGGCGGGGCGTGAATCCTTCACCTGGGTGTCGACATTACCGCAAAACGGACAGCGCATGGGCGTCTCCCGATCGTCCAGCGACGCGCCGGGTTGCGCGCCCTCGCAAAAAGACTACCGCCTCTTGCGGGGCAACGCCACCCTTAGTGTACGTTCTGTAGCGACCCACAAGCGAGAGGCATGACGCCTCAGTTGTTCAGCCGGACCGGATCCTTCCGGCAGGTCTGCCGGGCAAGGCCGATCTGCGCGTTCTCGCCGGGGCGCATGCTGTAGTAGAGCGAATTCGAATAGGGAATGCTGCCCTGCGCCGCGACGGTGAAGAAAGCACTAAGCGAGCCGGTCCGTTGACCCACAGACGGCGACGACAGGACGACCACCCGATCCGCCGGGGATGCGCCCAGACGGCGGAACGCATAGTCGGCGGCAGCGCAATAATAGTCCGATCCGCCGCCCCCGGCCCGGCCCAGCACCTCGAACCGCGCCGGGTCACTGGTAGGCAGAACCCGGTAGCTGTTCGCGGCCATGAAGATTCCGCTGGTGTCGGTGCCGCTGCAAGCCGCGAGCCCGGCAAGAAGAAGGGTTGCGAATGCCTTGATTTTCATGCGTCTGCTCCACGATCAATTGGAAATCAAAATAGCATACGCCCGCCGGGTTACCAGCGGGCGCAGGATCACTTTCGGATTCAAGGCCCGATTACTGATCGAGGAACGACCGCAGTTTCCGCGACCGCGAGGGATGCTTGAGCTTGCGCAGCGCCTTGGCCTCGATCTGCCGGATCCGCTCGCGGGTCACGCTGAACTGCTGACCCACCTCTTCCAGCGTGTGATCGGTGTTCATGCCGATGCCAAAGCGCATCCGCAGCACCCGTTCCTCGCGCGGGGTCAGGCTGGCCAGAACCCGTGTCGTGGTTTCTTTCAGGTTGTCCTGAATGGCGCTGTCCAGCGGCAAAACGGCGTTCTTGTCCTCGATGAAATCGCCCAGCTGGCTGTCTTCCTCGTCCCCGATGGGGGTTTCAAGGCTGATCGGCTCCTTGGCGATCTTCATCACCTTGCGGACTTTCTCCAGCGGCATCTGCAGCTTGGCGGCCAGTTCTTCCGGCGTCGCTTCGCGGCCAATCTCATGCAGCATCTGGCGGCCGGTGCGCACCAGCTTGTTGATCGTTTCGATCATGTGCACCGGGATCCGGATGGTGCGCGCCTGATCCGCGATGGAGCGGGTGATCGCCTGTCTGATCCACCAGGTCGCATAGGTCGAGAACTTGTAGCCCCGGCGGTATTCGAACTTGTCCACCGCCTTCATCAGGCCGATGTTGCCTTCCTGAATAAGATCAAGGAATTGCAAGCCGCGGTTCGTGTACTTCTTGGCGATCGAGATCACCAGCCGCAGGTTCGCCTCGACCATTTCCTTCTTGGCCTGGCGGGCTTCCTTCTCGCCCTTCTGCACCTGCTGGATGATGCGGCGGAATTCGCTGATGTCGAGGCCGACGTATTGGCCGACCTGCACCATTTCCGACCGCAGATCCTCGACCTTGGGCAGCGAGCGTTCGAACAGTGCCTGCCAGCCGCGTCCGGGGTTTTCCTGCATCCGCTCGATCCAGTTCGGATCCAGCTCGTAGCCGCGGTAGGCATCGATGAAATCGCGCCGGTTGATCCGTGCCTGGTCGGCCAGCTTCACCATCGAGCTGTCGATCGACATGATCCGGCGGTTGATGCCGTACAACTGGTCGATCAGTGCCTCGATGCGGTTGGCGTGCAGATGCAGGCTGTTGACCAGCTCCACGATTTCCGAGCGCAACTTCTGATAGCGCGCCTCTTCCGAGGCCGAGAAGCTTTCATCCTCGTTCAGCGTGGCCGAGATCCGCTGATCCTGAAACTCCGACAATTGTTCATAGTCGTCGGCGATGCGGTCCAGGGTTTCCAGAACGCGCGGTTTCAGCGCCGCTTCCATCGCGGCCAGCGACATGTTGGCCTGATCGTCCTCGTCGTCGTCATCATCGGCCTGGATCGGGTTGCCGTCGGCGTCCAGCTCCTGCGTCTGCGCACCCTCGGCGGGCTTGGCGGTGCCATCGGCGTTGACCGGCGCAACGACGGGAGTGGTGTCGTCCTCGCCATCCTCGTCCATGGCGTTGCCGAAGGTGGTTTCCAGATCGATCACATCGCGCAGAAGAATGTCTTCGGACAGAAGTTCGTCGCGCCAGATGGTAATGGCTTGGAAGGTCAGCGGGCTTTCGCACAGGCCCGCGATCATCGTGTTGCGCCCCGCCTCGATCCGCTTGGCAATGGCGATCTCGCCTTCGCGCGACAGCAGTTCGACCGAGCCCATCTCGCGCAGGTACATGCGCACCGGATCGTCGGTGCGGTCCAGCTTTTCGGTTTCGGTCGTGGCAACCGTGACTTCGCGAGAACCGGTGGTTGTGGCGAGGCCAGTGGACTTGCTGGTATCCGCGTCCTCGGCTTCTTCCTCTTCGATGATGTTGATGCCCATTTCGGACAGCATCGACATCACGTCCTCGATCTGTTCCGAAGAGACCTGATCGGGGGGCAGCACCTGGTTGAGCTGATCGTAGGTGATGAAGCCCCGTTCCTTGGCTTCGGCGATCATCTTCTTGACCGCTGTCTGGCTCATGTCCAGCATCGGCTCTGCTTCGGTCTCGTCCTGCTTACGATCGTCGGCGTCTTTGGCTGCCATGCGGGGCTCCTCGGTGGATTCGCTGATTCGCGACGGGTCTCATAGAATCACATAGTACGCCCAAGCGATTCGGTCTTCCGTCTACCTGTTTTTTTTTGGGATTTCCTCACCAAAAAGCACGGTTTCCCTACCCGCGCTTCGGTTTGGAGAAGCTGATTCGGTCCAAAAGTTTGCCGAACGCCTCTTTCTCATCCCGGTTCAGTTTCGCGCCATTGGCGCCGGTGTCGTATTCGGTGCGGTCGTCCAGTGTACTCCGGTCGGCCTGATTGCGCGCTTCGCTGGCCTTGGCCAGCCGCCAGGCCAGCCGGTCTGCAGGGATCGCCTGCGGGGATTCAACGGCCTCGCGCATTTCGTGTGCCAGCCCGGCGCGGCTTTGCAGTTTCGTCAGTTCCTCGGAAAGGCACATTTCGGCGATCTCGAGGTTTCCGGGCGCGCGCACGGCGGGGGCTACTGCCACATGGCCCTGCGTGAACAGCTTTTCAAGGCATTGCGGCCCGACCGCCCCCAGAACCTGCGCGCGCAGGTCGTTTTCCTGCCGCATGTGCCACATCAGCACCGCATCCAGAATGCGCTGGTGATCGGGGCCGGTGAAACTCATTTCGGCCAGGGTATCGGCCACCTCGTCCAGCGCCTCGGGGGTCGAGATCACCGTGGCCAGAATCACCGCCTCGCGCAGCGCGATTTCGGTGCGCCCATCGGAACCGGCCAGCAGAGAGTTGCGGGTGGACGAACTGGGCACTGGCTTGGGGTCGGCCTTGAACGCCGCGCGGGTCTTGCGCGGTGGACGGAACGCCTGCCATTGCAGGTCACGCAGCGCGGTCCGGTAGTGATGCTGCACGGTCTTGTCAGGGATCTGGCCCACCAGCTGTTGCAAGCGCGCGTCCAGCGTGGCGCGGCGGTCGGGGCTGTCGAAGCTTTTGCCTTCGGTCTCGCGCCGCCACAGCAGGTCGATCATCGGGCGGGCGCTGTCCAGCGCCGTCTGCATCGCGTCGCGCCCCTGCGCGCGGATCAGATCGTCGGGATCCTTGCCCTGCGGCAGCAGGCAGAACCGCAGCCCGCGCCCGGCCTCCAGCAGCGGCAGCGCCCGGTCGATCACCCGCATCGCCGCCCGCACCCCGGCGGTGTCGCCGTCCAGCGCCAGGATCGGTTCGGGCGACATGCGCCATAGCATTTGCAGGTGATGTTCGGTGACGGCGGTGCCCAGCGGCGCCACCGCGCCTTCGAACCCGGCGCGGCACAGGGCGATCACATCCATGTAGCCCTCGGCCACCACCAGCGGGTGATCCTTGCCCGAGGCGGTGCGGGCGGGCCCGTGGTTGTAAAGCGTGCGGCTCTTGTCGAACAGGTCGGTGTCGGGCGAATTCAGATACTTGGCCTGCGCATCCGCCGCCATGGCGCGGCCCCCGAAGGCGATGCAACGCCCGCGCGGATCGCGGATCGGAAAGATGATGCGGTCGCGGAACACGTCATAGGGGCTGCCCCGGCCATCCTGCGGGCTGCGGGCCAGACCTGCCGCCGCCATCTGGTCAAAGGAAATCCCCTTGCCCGCCAGATGCTGCTGCAACACCTGCCGCCCGTTGGGGGCAAAGCCGATCTCGAAGCTCTCCAGCGCGGCGGGGTCCAGTCCGCGACGCTCCAGATAGGCGCGCGCCGCGGCCGCGCCGCCGCCCGACAACTGCCGCCGGAAAAAGCGCACGGCTTCCTCCATCACATCGGTCAGGGTGTTGCGGCGTTCGGCGCGTTCGCGCTCCTGCGGCGAGTTTTCCGGCACGGTCATGCCCGCGTCCGAGGCCAGCGCCCGCACCGCCTCCATGAACTCCATGTTCTCGGTCTCGCGCAGGAAACTGATCGCGTCGCCCTTCGCCTGGCAGCCGAAGCAGTAGTAGAACCCCTTGCGGTCATCGACGTGGAAGCTGGCGGTCTTCTCCTCGTGGAACGGGCACGGTGCCCACATGTCGCCGCGTCCGGGATTGGACTTGCGCGGATCCCAGATGACCTTGCGCCCCACAACCCCAGACAGGCTGGTGCGGGTGCGTAGTTCTTCAAGGAAACCGGGGGGCAGACTCATGGTCCCTATATTGACCCAAGCCCGCGCCCTGTCCAGCGGTCCCGCGCGTCAGAGACCCGCCGCGCGATAGCTGGCCGCCACCCGGTCGATGGCCACCAGATAGGCTGCCACCCGCAGGTCGGTGACGTCGTCGCGCCCATGCCAGACCTCGCGCATCGACTGATAGGCGGTGCGCATGGTGTCATCCAGACCCGAGCGCACCAGTTCCAGTTCATCGGCGCCGCGCAGGTATTTCTGCTTGAAGTCCGGGGTCATGGACCAGGCGTCGCCGAGGTATTTGTCCAGCCGCTCCAACTCGTCGACCACCAGCTGGTGGCGCGCTTCTTCCTGACGCCGCTGCATCCGGCCAAACCGGATGTGGCTGAGGTTCTTGACCCACTCGAAGTAGCTGACCGTCACACCGCCGGCATTGGCATACATATCCGGGATGATGACGGTGCCCTTGTCGCGCAGGTATTCGTCGGCCCCGGCGGTGACCGGGCCGTTGGCGGCCTCGATGATCAGCGGCGCCTTGATGTTGGCGACATTGCCCAGATGGATCACCCCTTCCAGCGCGGCGGGGATCAGGATGTCGCACTCCTGCTCAAGCACCGTACCGCCATCGCTGCTGTGGGTGGCGTCGGGATAGCCGGTGACGCCACCGTATTTCACGATCCAGGCGCGCACCGCATCCACGTCCAGACCGGCGGGCGAGAACAGCGCGCCATCATGTTCGATGATGCCGGTGATCTTGGCACCATCCTCGGTCTCAAGGAAATGGGCGGCGTGGTAGCCCACGTTGCCCAGGCCCTGCACGATCACGCGCTTTCCGTCCAGCTTGCCCGAAAGCCCGGCCATGGCCACATCCTCGGGATGCCGGAAGAACTCGCGCAGGGCGTATTGCACGCCGCGCCCGGTGGCCTCGACCCGGCCCGCGATGCCGCCGGCGTGGGGCGGCTTGCCGGTCACGCAAGCGGCGGCATTGATGTCGGTGGTGTTCATGCGGCGGTACTGGTCGGCGATCCAGGCCATCTCGCGCTCACCCGTGCCCATGTCGGGCGCCGGCACGTTCTGCGACGGGTTGATCAGATCGCGCTTGGCCAGTTCATAGGCAAAGCGTCGTGTGATCCGCTCCAGTTCATGCTCTTCCCATTCGCGCGGGTCGATGCACAACCCGCCTTTCGAGCCGCCGAACGGGGTTTCCACCAGCGCGCATTTATAGGTCATCAGCGCGGCCAGCGCCTCGACCTCGTCCTGATTGACGCCCAGGGCATAGCGGATGCCGCCCTTGACCGGCTCCATATGTTCCGAGTGGACCGACCGATAGCCGGTGAAAGTGTGCATCTTGCCGCGCAGGCGCACCCCGAAGCGCACGGTGTAAGTGGCGTTGCAGACACGGATCTTCTCTTCCAGACCGGGTTCCAGATCCATCAGGGACACCGCCCTGTTGAACATCAGATCTACGGATTCGCGAAAACTCGGTTCCTTGATCATTCCGTCGGGCATGGTTCGATGACCTCTCTGTCTGTCGCATGGCAGCACGTGTTGGGAATCGCGCTTGTCCAATCCTTGGCAGAGTTACCTAACGGGACCACCCTAAAGTTTTCATTTCGGTGCTTTTTTGTGCAGATCGACGCGAAAGGGCTATTTCGCAAGCTCCATTGCCAGCATTTCGGCCATGAATTTTCCTTGCGACGGCGGCGTCACCCCGCCAAACCCCATGCGCCGGCCCAGGCACCACCACAGGCCCGGTTGCCAGCCGCGCGGCAGTTTTTCCTTCAGGACGAGCAGAAATCCGTTCGACGGCTTGAAGGCAAAGGTGCCGCGTTCGACCTTTTCGATGTTGTCCAGCCGCACAAGGCAATGCCCGGTGTCGTCAAACAGTCCTTCCGGGGTCAGAAGGATGCTGCCCGCCGTGGCCTGCCAGAACCGCACGCTCAGCCACAGGGCCAGCCCACCCATCCCCAGCATGTAGATCTGCCAGCCGATGGAGGCCGGTGGCTTGGTCAGGCCGATCCACAGCAGCAGCCCGCCGATCGACAGAAGGACAAAACCGGCCATGTAGCGGCGCGGGACCGAAGCGTTGAGCGTGGCGATGGGTTGGGGGGTCATACAAGGGTCCTGTCAGGAAATGGGATGGGGTCAGCCGCGCATCGCGCCAACGGCGCCACGGGTCATTTCCCAGTAGATGTCCGCGACCTTCTCGCGGCTCAGATCACCGCCATCCTTGAACCAGGTCTGAACCCCGGTCAACATGGCGATGACACCATAGGCGGCGACTTTCGGATCGGAGATTGACACCAGACGCGCCGCCTTGGCCCGGCGCAGGATATCGGTCAGCGATTCCTCATAGGCCTTTCGGCGGGCCAGAAGCGCCTCTAGGTTCTCGGGGTCGAGGTTGCGCAACTCCATATAGGCGATAAACACGGCCTCGCGTCGTTCCAGGTGAAAGCGGACATGGAAGCGGGTGAAGGCTTCCAACTCGGCCAGCGGATCGCCGGTCGGGTGTGGTTCGTCCTCCCAGGCCTGCAACACCTCGTCCATATGGGTGCGCATCAGGTCGAACAGCAGGCTCTGCTTGTCGGGGATGTAGTTGTACAGGGCGCCAGCCTGCACCCCCACCTCGGACGCGATCTGGCGCATCGACACCGCCGCGTACCCATGGCGCGCGAAAAGCCGCTGCGCCGTGCTCAGCACGCGCGGTCCGGTGACGCCGCCGAAGGATCCTGCTGTTCTTGCCATGGTTGCCGTTGTAACGGTGTGACAGGTAAGGGCCAAGAGGTGAACGGATGTTCATAACCAGAATGTTCGGCAGTGTGGGGATCGCGGTGGCGCTGGCGGCTTGTGCCCCCGAGGGTTATGACGACAACCCGCTGTTCGCGCCGCCCGAAACGTTGGAAGTGCCCGAGATCCGCTCGACGCTTGCCGTGCTGGACGCCAACCCGGCCGATACCGACCCTGGCGCGATCGAGACCGAGCTGACTGCGCGCGGCGATGACCTGCGCCGCCGGGCCGAGGATTTGCGCAACGCGCCCTGAGCCCGGCGCACCGCCGCGGTCCTGCCGGTGACATCGCGTTGCAGTCATCGCCGGAAGCGGCTAACAGCGCGGTCACGCGACGGCAGTTGAGGAATAATCATGAGCCAGCCCCTTCGTCTTGGAATTGCAGGTCTGGGCACCGTCGGCACCGGCGTGGTCAAGATCGTCCAGCAACATGCCGCCCTGCTGTCGGCGCGCTGCGGACGCCCGATCACCATCTCGGCCGTCTCCGCACGTACCCGCCACAAGGAACGCGGCGTCGATCTGTCGACCTATGGCTGGGAAGACGATCCGGTCGCGCTGGCCAAGCGCGACGACGTGGATGTGGTGGTCGAACTGATGGGCGGCGAAGACGGCCCGGCCAAGGCCTCGACCGAGGCCGCGCTGCACGCCTGCAAGGACGTGGTCACCGCCAACAAGGCGATGCTGGCGGTGCACGGGCAGGAACTGGCGGAACTGGCCGAGGCCAATGGCTGCGTGCTGCGCTACGAGGCCGCCGTTGCCGGTGGCATCCCGGTGGTCAAGGCGTTGACCGAAGGCCTGGCCGGCAACAAGGTCACCCGGATCATGGGCGTGATGAACGGCACTTGCAATTACATCCTGACCCGAATGGAAAAGGCTGGCCTGAGCTATGACGAGGTGTTCAAGGAAGCCTCGGATCTGGGCTATCTGGAAGCCGACCCGACCCTGGACGTGGGCGGCATCGACGCGGGTCACAAGCTGGCGCTGCTGTCGGCAGTGGCTTTCGGCACCAAGGTCAATTTCGACGGCGTGCATCTGGAAGGCATCGACCGCATCACCATCGAGGACATCAACCGCGCCTCGGACATGGGCTTCCGCGTCAAGCTGTTGGGCGTGGCCCAGATGACCGGGCGCGGGCTGGTCCAGCGCATGACGCCCTGTCTCGTGCCCAAGGGCTCGCCGCTGGGACGGCTGGAACGGGCCACCAACATGGTGGTGATCGAAGGCGACAGCTGCGGCCAGATCGTGCTGCGCGGCGCGGGCGCGGGCGAAGGCCCGACGGCCTCGGCCGTAATGTCCGACGTCATCGATATTGCCCGCGGTCTGCGGATGCCGGTCTTCGGACAGCCTGCCACCAGTCTTGCGGATGCCCCCGCCGCCACCAGCGCGGCCCCGGCCCCGTTCTACCTGCGCCTGAGCCTGCTGGACAAGCCGGGCGCCCTGGCCAAGATCGCCACCACGTTGGGCGATGTCGGGGTCTCGATCGACCGGATGCGTCAGTATGGCCACGCCGAAGGCAGCGCCCCGGTGCTAATCGTCACCCATAAAACCACGCGCGATGCGCTGGATCAGGCGCTGTCCCGGTTCGACGCCACCGGCGTTCTGGCCGAACAGCCGGTCGCCATCCGCATCGAAGAAGTATAACCAGTTCACCAGCCCTGCCCCGCAAGGCGCCAGACAAGCAAGACAAGGACCGTTCCATGGCCACACCCAGAGATTTCAACGACCGCATGCTTTCGCTGGGCCTCGCCCGGGTATCGGAAGCCGCCGCCATGGCCTCGGCCAAGCTGATCGGACGCGGAGACGAGAAAGCCGCCGACCAGGCCGCGGTCAACGCCATGCGCACGCAGCTGAACATGCTCGACATTGCCGGCGTCGTGGTCATCGGCGAAGGCGAACGGGACGAAGCCCCGATGCTGTATATCGGCGAGGAAGTCGGCACCGGCGAAGGCCCGCCCGTGGATATCGCGCTGGACCCGCTGGAAGGCACCACGCTGACCGCCAAGGACATGCCCAACGCGCTGACCGTGATCGCCATGGGGCCGCGCGGCTCGATGCTGCACGCCCCCGACGTCTACATGGACAAGCTGGCCATCGGGCCGGGCTTCGCCCCCGACACCGTGACCATGGACATGTCGCCCGCCGAACGCGTCGCGGCGCTGGCCAAGGCCAAGAACTGCGATCCTTCCGACATCACTGTCTGCGCGCTGGAACGTCCGCGCCATGACGACATGGTCGCCGAACTGCGCACCACCGGCTGCGCCATCCGCCTGATCACCGATGGCGATGTGGCCGGTGTGATCCATTGCGCCGAAGCCGCCGTGACCGGCATCGACATGTACATGGGATCCGGTGGCGCGCCCGAAGGCGTTCTGGCCGCGGCGGCCCTGAAATGCATGGGCGGCCAGATCTACGGCCAGTTGATGTTCCGCAACGATGACGAGCGTGGCCGCGCCGCCAAGGCCGGCATCACCGATCTGGACAAGGTCTATACACGCGACGAACTGGTCACCGACGACGTGATCTTCGCCGCCACCGGGGTCACCGACGGCTCGCTCGTGGCCGGTCTGAAGCGCGAAGTGGGCTATCTGACCACCGAGACCCTGCTGATGCGCTCAAAAACCGGCTCGGTGCGGCGCATGATCTATCGCAATCCCACCGTCTGAGGTGTCTGACCCGAACGGGTTTCTGGGCGTCACCCGGTCCCTGACCGGGCGGCGCTGGCTCGGGCCGCCACCCGATCTGCAACGCGCGGCGGAAACGCTGCACCAGCGCGCCGGCCTGCCCTTGCCGGTCTGCGCGGTCCTGGCACGGCGCGGCGTCGCCCCCGAAGATGCAGAAACCTTCCTGGCGCCAAAGCTGAAGGACCTTCTGCCCGATCCACGCGTGCTGAAGGACATGGAAACCGCCGCCGCGGTGTTCCTGAAGGCCGCCAACGCCGGGGCGCGGATCGCCATCTTTGCCGATTACGACGTGGATGGCGGATCCTCCGCTGCCCTGCTGCTGCGCTGGCTGCGGGCCATCGGACAAGCGGCGACCCTCTATGTGCCCGACCGCATCGACGAAGGCTACGGCCCCAACCCCGAGGCCATGTCCAGCCTCGCCGCCGACCATGACCTGATCGTCTGCGTTGATTGCGGCACGCTCTCTCATGACGCGCTGGCCGCGGCCACGGCCGCCGAGGTCATCGTGCTCGACCATCACCTGGGCGGCGAAACCCTGCCCCCGGCCTGCGCCGTGGTGAACCCCAACCGCCAGGACGAAACCGGCGATCTGGCCCATCTTTGCGCGGCCAGCGTGGTCTTCCTGATGCTGGTCGAGGTCAACCGCCAGATGCGCGCTGCCGGGCAAAAGGGCCCCGACCTGATGGCACTGCTGGACCTTGTAGCGCTGGCCACCGTGGCCGATGTGGCGCCCCTGATCGGGGTCAACCGGGCGCTGGTGCGACAGGGTCTGAAGGTCATGGGTCAGCGTCGCAACCTTGGCCTTGTGGCACTTGGCGATGTGGCGCGGTTGGACACGGCACCCGCCAGCTATCACCTGGGCTTCGTCTTCGGCCCGCGCATCAATGCCGGCGGACGGGTCGGCACCGCCGATCTGGGCGCGCGACTGCTGGCCACGGACGATCCGCAAGAGGCCGCCGGGCTGGCCGCCCGCCTCGACCAACTCAACAGCGACCGCCGCGAAATCGAGGCCCGCGTCCGCGAGGCCGCCATGGCGCAGGCCGAAGCCCGCGGGTTCGATGCACCGCTGGTCTGGGCCGCCGGCGACGGCTGGCATCCGGGCGTCGTCGGCATCGTCGCCGCCCGCTTGAAAGAGGCCACCAACCGCCCCGCCGTGGTCATCGGCTTCGATGGCGACGCGGGCAAGGGCTCGGGCCGCTCGATCTCCGGCGTCGATCTTGGTGCCTCGATCCACCGGATCGCGGCGCGGGGGCTGCTGGAAAAGGGCGGCGGGCACAAGATGGCCGCCGGTCTCAGCCTCAGCCGCGCGCAACTGGAACCGGCCATGGCGGCCCTGTCGGAGCTTCTGGAAAAACAGGGGGCGGGCCGCGCCGGTCCGGGTGATCTGAAACTGGATGCGATGCTCATGCCGGGTGCCGCCACACCGGATCTTGTCACCGCGCTGGAGCAGGCCGGCCCCTTCGGCGCCAGCGCCCCGGCACCGCGCTTTGCCCTGCCCGATTGCCTGGTCACCTATGCCCGCCGGGTCGGCCAGAGCCACTTGAAACTGACGCTGGGCGATGACATGGGCGCGCGCATGGACGCCATCTGCTTCGGCGCTTTCGAGAGCGATCTCGGCCCCGCGATCGAGGCGCGCACCGGTGCCCGCCTCCACGTCGCCGGCCGGCTGGAAATCAACACCTGGCGCGGCCGGGAGACGGTGCAATTGCGCCTTGAAGATGCCGCCTTGCCCAGCTGAAAAAAACCGGTTTTCCCATGATTTTCCCCTTGCGTGCCCGGGCCGGTTTTCCTAAATACCGCCCCACGCCAAGCACGGTCCGTTCGTCTATCGGTTAGGACGCCAGGTTTTCAACCTGGAAAGAGGGGTTCGATTCCCCTACGGACTGCCACTTCCCCTCGCACACCTGTCTTGAACCCCGTCCCGTCGACCTGCGTGGCGATCTTTTTCTTGGCAAAAATACTCAATATCACCCGCGCGCCACCGGTGCCGCACTTCGGGCAGCAGCGCATCGCACGCCACGGGAACGCTCCCCGGAAAAACCCCGAAATCCACTTACATGAGGGGTTGCGCCGGTACCGCCCAGCCGATAGAGAGCCTCTCACGCCAAGCGCGGTCCGTTCGTCTATCGGTTAGGACGCCAGGTTTTCAACCTGGAAAGAGGGGTTCGATTCCCCTACGGACTGCCACTTCCCCCTCCGTCAAAGCCTCCAGAACCGCGCCGACCCTGCGCGCCTGCATGTCCCAATCGGGCAGCTTTAGACCGGCACGGTCTGACGCCGACGCCATCGCCTGGCGCATCCCGGCCTCGCAAAGAACCCGGCGCAGCGCTTCGGCAAAGGCGCGGTCATCCTCCGCCTCCACCAGCAGCCCCGCCTGCCCCGGTACGGTGTCAGGCACCGCGCCGACACGGCAGCTTACGATGGGCAACCCGTGGACAAGCGCCTCGGCAAAGACCATGCCATAACCCTCGTACCTTGTAGCCAACGCAAATACCCGCGCGGCCCGGTACAGGTCCTGCACCTCGTCGTCCGAAAGCAGACCGGCCAGACGCACCCGGTCGGTCACCCCCAGATCGCCGCGCAACTGCACCAGCGCCCGCGCCACTGGTGCCTCATGCGCCCGCCCGACGATCACCGCCTGCCAGTCCAGATCGGTGAGCCGCGCCAGGGCACGCAGCAGCACGTCATGCCCCTTGCGCGCGGCCTGAAGACCCACAGACAGGATCAGCGGCGGTTCCGCCTTGCTCACTGCCGTCTGAGCGGAACGGATCACCCCCGGCTCCACCACCGTCAGCTTGGCCTCCGGCACCCCGTAGTCCGCCATCAGGACACGGGCGGTGTGCGGACTGGGCACCAGGATGTGACGGGCCAGCGCCAGATTGTCCCGCTCGCGCGCGACCAGCGCGGCGGCCACCTCGGGCGCGAGACCGGTCTCCAGCGCCAGCGGGTGGTGCACCAGCGCCACCAGCGGCGCCGCCACCGCCGCCAGCATGTCCGTGTCCATCGCGCCGTAGGCCAGCCCGTCGACGATCACCGGACAATCGGGCGGCAGAGCGGCAAGCGCCGCCTGGGCCTTTGCCTGTTCGGTGGCATCCGGATGCGGAAACCCGTCCGGCAGGCGGATCAGGCGCATGTCCCAACCGGCCCCGCGCAGCGCCGCCATCAGGCGGGCATCGTACAGGTAGCCGCCGGTTTTGGTCGTAATGTCTCCGGGCACCGCAAGCGCCGCATGTCTGGGGGGCATGATCCTTCTCCTGTCGGCAGGCGCCTGCGCCGATCCGCGAAACGCCTGAGGTTGCAGCATTTCCCGGCCCGGAAGTGCCTGCAAGGGGTCAACTGCGCGTGATCTCGCCGGCTCTGTCGGAAATGTCATCAGGCTTGGCTTGCATTGAAGGCCGCTTCCGTCATGACATCTATCAACATCCGCGTCGCGTTCCAGACGCGGGACGCAATCACAGGACGATCCGTTTGGCCATTACCGATCCCAGTCTTTCCGTGTCCGGCCCCGCCAGCCCGTCCGGCGCCACACTGAATACAATCGTCCAGCGCCGCCGCCTGCTGGTGCTGGCCCTGAACACGGCAACCGTGCTGGTATTGCTGGCCGCCATGGGGCGCTTGCTGGCCTTCAACGGGGTCTCCGCTCTGGAATGGGCGATGCTGGGGGCCTACGCGCTGACCCTGCCCTGGCTCAGCATCGGCTTCTGGAACGCGATCATCGGCCTGTATCTGGACCTGCGCCACCGGGATGCAGCGGGCCATGTCACCCCGCAACTGCGGCGCACCGATCCCGACGCCCCCATCACCCTGCGCTGCGCCATCATCATGCCCCTGCGCAATGAATCCGCCGAAAGCGCGCTGGCCGGGTTCGAGGCCGTCCAGCGTGATCTGGCCCGCACCCCCTGGGCCGGTCAGTTCGAGTTCCACGTGCTCAGCGACACCAACCTGCCCGCCATCGCCGCCGCCGAGCGTCAGCGCGTGGACGGCTGGCGGGCCCGCGCGCCGGGTGCCCGGATCTTCTATCGCCAGCGTCTGGACAACAGCGGCTTCAAGGCCGGCAACATCGCCGAATTCCTGTCCCGCTGTGGCGACGATCACGACCTGTTCCTGCCACTGGATGCCGACAGCGTCATGGGTGCCAGCGCCGTCCTGCGCCTGGTGCGCGTGATGGAAGCCAACCCCGAGCTGGGACTTCTGCAAGGGCTGGTGGTCGGCCGCCCGGCGCAGAGCTTCTTCACCCGCGCCTTCCAGTTCGGCATGCGCCATGGCATGCGCAGCTTCACCCTCGGCTCGGCATGGTGGCAGGCCGATTGCGGCCCTTACTGGGGCCACAACGCGGTGGTGCGCACCGCGCCGTTCCGCGACAATTGCATGTTGCCGGTTCTGCCCGGCAAGGGGCCGCTTTCGGGCCATATCCTGAGCCACGACCAGGTCGAAGCCGCCCTGATGCGCCGCGCCGGGTACGAGGTGCGGGTGCTGGCGGAAGAAGATGAAAGCTTTGAGGAAAACCCGCCCAGCCTGACCGATTTCATCCTGCGCGAGTTGCGCTGGTGTAACGGCAACTTCCAGTATTTCCGCCTTCTGGGCACGCCCGGCCTGAAGCCCGTCAGCCGCCTGCAACTGGGGCTTGCGATCCTGATGTATCTGACCGCGCCGGCGTGGATGGCCTTCATCCTGATGGGCGCGGTTCTGGCCGGCGGCAGCAGCCAGTTGACCGGGGTGCCCTTCGGCTACGGGCTGGCGCTGTTTGCCGCGATCATGACCCTCAACCTGTTTCCCAAGATCATGGGACTGGCGCAGGTCTGGCTGAACCGGGGCGAAGCGCGCCGCTATGGCGGACGCGCCCGCGTCGTCACCTCGGGTCTGCTGGAACTGGCGCTGTCGATGCTGACCGCCCCGGCGGTGGCTTTCTCGATCTCGATCTTCGCCGTGGGGCTACTGTTCGGACGCCGCATCCAGTGGCGTGCCCAGACCCGCGAGCGTTACCGGCTGGGCTGGGACGAGGCCACGCGGATGCTCTGGCCGCAGACCCTCACCGGCATCGGGCTGAGCCTGTTTCTGGCCAGCACCGCACCCTGGGCGATGATTTTCGGCGCCCCGGTGCTGCTGGCCCTGACTTTCGCGATCCCGATCGCGGTGCTGACCACCCTGCCCGCTTGCGGCGCGTGGTCGATCCGCAACGGCATCTTCGACATCCCCGAGGATGACCACAGGCACCGCCACGAGACGCGCCCCGAAATTCTGAAAGCCGCCTGACTGCCCAAGGAGACCTTCCCATGAAACGCCTCGCCCTTCTCGCCCTCGCAACGGTTCTGCCGCTGACCGCACAGGCCGAAATGGCGCGATACTCGGTGGATCCCGAACATGTGGTGGTGGCCTTCCTGGTGAAACACATGGGCTATGCCAATGTGCTGGGCCGGTTTACCGAGGTGTCGGGAGGGTTCGAATTCGATCCAGTCAGCACGGAATTGAGCGCGGTGGAGGTGACCGTCGAAGCGGCGTCGCTGCAAAGCGACGACCCGGCGCGCGACGGTCATGTGCGCAGCAAGGATTTCCTGGCGGCCGAAGCCCATCCGACCTTCACCTTCACTGCCCAAGGCGGCACCGCGATCACCGAAACCACCGGCACCGTCGATGGCACGCTGACCCTGCGCGGCGTCAGCCAGCCGCTGACCCTGGACGTGACGCTGAACCAGATCGCCGTCTACCCGTTCGGACACCGCAAGCAGACCGTGGGCATTTCGGCGCGCGGAATGGTGAAACGGTCGGAGTTCGGGATGGACTATGGCATCGCCAACGGGCTGGTCGCCGACGAGGTCTATCTGATCATCGAGGCCGAGGGCATCCGGCAGGATTGATCCTTCTGGCCCCGTGTGGCCTCAGTCCAGCGTGCGGGCGTTGGCGAAGACCTGGTCGATGGCGGCCTGCGTGCCCTTCGAGAACTCCAGCGGACAGGGATAGGCCGCACCGGTCAGAACCGAAGCGTTGAACGCCGCGACCTGCAATTCATACTGCCGCGCCCCACCGAACCGGTGGACCTGTGTCTCGGCCCCGCCGCGCTGAACTTCGACCTTGGCCTCGCCGAATACCTGCGCGTTGAACGGCGTGGTCAGCCGCAGCGTGCCGCTGCGTCCGTAGAACACCATTTCCTGCGCCGGCGACAGGCGGGTTGACACCACGGCGTGATAGGTGAAGCCCGGAAACTGCGCGTCGATCTGGCTGAACACGTCATAGCCGTTTTCCCAGCGGATGGCCGACCGGATCTCGCCGGGTTCCTTGCCGGTGGCGAAGCGCGCCCCGCCCATGACATAGCAGCCGATATCGCGCAGGGCGCCGCCGCCGGTATTGGCCTTGTTGCGGATGTTGTCCGGATCGGGGTTGTCGAAACAGAACATGCCCGACACATGCACCAGATCGCCGATGGCCCCGGCCTTGATCTGGTCGCGGGCGAATTGCCACTGCGGGTGATGCACGATCATATAGGCCTCGGCGGCCAGCAAGCCGCTGTCGTCGCGCGCTGCTATGAGTTGGTCGATTTCCTCGGCCTGCATCGAGATCGGCTTTTCGGTGAGCACATGCTTGCCCGCCGCCAGCGTCTTCAGGGTCCAGTCCACATGCATCGTGTTGGGCAGTGGAATATAGACGGCGTCGATGGCCGGATCGGCCAGAAGCGCGTCATAGCTGTCGTGGACTGTCAGATCGGGCGCGATGGCCCGAAACCCGTCAGCCTTGTCGGCAGAACGCGTCGCCAATGCGGCCAGCTTGCCGCCCGGTGCCAGATGCAGCGCAGGCGCCATGAAGTTGCGGGCGAATTGCGCGGCGCCAAGGACACCCCAGGAAACGTGAGACATGAGAAACCCCCTGTTTTACGCCAAGTGTTAGACGCTAACAGGGGGCAATGGCAACGGCTAGATCGCCGTCAGCCCTTTCTTCTGGGCCAGATCCTTCATGCGCTTTTGCAGCTTTTCAAACGCCCGCACCTCGATCTGGCGGATCCGTTCGCGGCTGACGTCATACTGCCCAGAAAGCTCTTCCAGCGTCACCGGGCGATCCTGCAGACGCCGCTGCACAAGGATATCCTTCTCGCGCTCGTTCAGCGCGTCCATGGCTTCTTCCAGAAGTTCGCGCCGAACCGCCAGTTCGTCGGCTTCTTCATAGCTGCCGGCCTGATCGGCGGTTTCATCCTCCAGCCAGTCCTGCCACTGGGTCGCGCTGTCATCCTCGGATCCGACCATGGCGTTCAGAGAGGCATCGCCGCCCGACATCCGGCGGTTCATCGAGATGACCTCATCTTCGGTCACATTCAGATCATTGGCGATGCGCTTGACGTTCTCGGGCCGCAGGTCGCCGTCTTCCAGCGCTCCGATGCGGGCCTTGGCCTTGCGCAGGTTGAAGAACAATTTCTTTTGGCCTGACGTGGTGCCCAGCTTCACCAGCGACCACGACCGCAGGATGTATTCCTGGATCGACGCGCGGATCCACCACATGGCGTAGGTGGCCAGACGGAACCCCTTTTCCGGATCAAACCGCTTGACCGCCTGCATCAGGCCGACGTTGGCTTCCGAGATCACCTCGGCCTGCGGCAGCCCGTAGCCGCGATAGCCCATGGCGATCTTGGCGGCGAGTCGCAGGTGCGATGTCACCATCTTGTGGGCGGCCTCGGTGTCCTGATCCTCGACCCACCGTTTGGCCAGCATGTATTCCTCTTCCGGTTCCAGCATCGGAAAATGCCGGATCTCCTGAAGATACCGGTTCAGCCCCTGTTCGGGAGACGGCGCGGGAAGATTGGCAAACTTGTTCAACTGGACGGTCCCTATCTTTTTATGTTTCGCTCTTTTACATTAAATGGTGGCGCAATCATGGCGGATCAAGATGTTTCGCCGATGTTCACGACCCCGTCATGTCCCTGAAGGCGCAGAGAGCTGGTGTTCCAGCTGCAACATATCTTCGGGTAATTCTGCGGAAAAGCTTAACATCTCATGGCTCACGGGATGTTCAAATCCAAGTGTCGCGGCGTGAAGAGCCTGACGTGGAAATGCATCGGCGGCAGCGCGGGCCTCGGGCGGGAAGCCCTTTTTCGGCAACCGCCGGCGCGCGCCATAGGTCTGATCGCCCAGCAACGCGTGCCCGGCATAGGCCATGTGCACCCGGATCTGATGGGTCCGCCCGGTTTCCAGCCAGCATTCCACGCGCGCCGCGCCGGCCGGGTCGCCGAAGCTGTTGGTCACGCGGGCGCGGGTAATGGCGTGGCGCCCGCCATTGGCCAGCACCGCCTGTTTCTGCCGTTCGGTCCGATGGCGGCCGATCTGGGTGGTCAGCCGCAGGATACCGCCGGGCTCAAACCCGACACCGCGCAGCCCGCGCAGGCGCGGATCGCCCGCATCCGGCACGCCATGCACGAAGGCCACGTAGCGGCGGTTGACCGTATGCGCCTCGAATTGCGCGGCCAGCCCGTGATGGGCACGGTCGCTTTTGGCCACGACCAGCAGGCCCGAGGTGTCCTTGTCGATGCGGTGCACGATGCCGGGCCGCTTTTCACCGCCCACGCCCGACAGCTTGTCGCCGAAATGGTGCAGCAGGGCGTTGACCAGCGTGCCGCCCGGCGAGCCCGGTGCGGGATGCACCACCATGCCCACGGGCTTGTTGACGACGATCAGATCGTCATCCTCGAACAGGATCTCCAGCGGGATGTCCTCGGGCCGGGTTTCGACCTCGGCCGGGGCTTCGACCAGCACGGTGATCTCGTCGCCCTCGGCCACCTTCGCCTTGGGATCGGACAGCACCGTTCCGGCCCGCCGGACCGCGCCCTCTCCGATCAGCCGCGCCAGTCGCGACCGGCTGAGCGCCGCCGTTTCCGGCACGTCGCGGGCAAGCGCCTTGTCCAGCCGTTTCGGCGGGTCGGCGGAGATGATCACGGTGATGGCCTGCGGCTGGGTCATATGGGGTCCTTGACGGGGTGGTCAGCCGTACCGCCGGGACATATGCGACGCAAGCAATCTTGACCCGGATATGTAAACATTTGATCGGGGGCGACTGGTGAAAACCGGTTTTGACGCGTATCAAGGCGCACAAAGAAACAAGGCAGTAAATGACGGGCATGGTGGACAACAGCGACGCAGCCGGGCCGGAGCCCGCCAACCTGCGCTTTCTCAGGATTCTCGTCTCGGTTCTGACCGCGGTGATGATACTGGGAATCGTGACGATCATTGGCTTGATGATCTGGAAATTTTCCGGTGAAACAGCGCCGTCCTTGCCCGATGTTGTCACGCTACCCGACACGGTCACGCTGCCCGATGGCACCGTTCCCATGGCTGTGACCGTTGGCGCCGCATGGTACGCGGTGGTGACCGCGCAGGACGAGATCCTGATATTCGACAAGGCCACCGGCACGCTGCGCCAGCAGGTCAAGATCACGGTGGAGGCGCAATGATCCCCTTGATGTCCGCAATGCTCCGCCCTGCCCTTTGCGGCGTGATCCTTGGGGTTGGCGTGCTCGCTGCCGCCCCCGCCAGCGCGCAAGCGCCGCGTCTGCCAGGATATGTTGGCAGCGACGCCTGCGTCGACTGTCATGACGATGCGTTTGAGGCATGGTCTGGCTCGCATCACGCGCTGGCCTGGACCGCACCGACGCCGGACAACATCCTGGCCGATTTCGACAGCACCAGCTTTTCCCTGAACGGCGAGGTGTCGAAATTCGAACGCACGGGCGACACCTCGTATGTGACGACCCCCGGCCCGGACGGAAAGGACACGCGCTATCCGCTGGCCGGTGTCGTCGGGATCGAGCCCCTGCAGCAGTACCTGCTGGAAACGGCGCCCGGAAAGCTGCAGTCCTTTGACGTGGTCTGGGACACCGAGGCGGGACGCTGGTATCACCTCTATCCGGATCAGGACCTGTCGGCCAGCGATGGCCTGCACTGGACCGGCCCCTACAAGAATTGGAATGCCCGCTGCGCAGAGTGTCATGCCACCGACTATGACAAGGCCTATGATCCGCTCAGCGCGACCTATTCCAGCAGCGCAGCCGAGATCGGCGTCGGCTGCGAGGCCTGCCACGGCCCGTCAGAGGCCCATGCAGAATGGGCCGAGTTGCAGGACAACTTCGATCACGCCGCCTGGACCGAGGTGGACATGAAGGGCTTGACCCTGAACTTCGACGCGCTGGATGCCGCCACCGAAATCTCGCAATGCGCCGGCTGCCATTCGCGCCGTGAGCCTTTCGGCGATCGCAGCCCGGAACCGGGCACGCCGTTCCACGATTCCTATCGGTTGGCGCTGCTGCGCGAGGGCGCCTATCACGCCGACGGCCAGATCCAGGACGAGGTCTATGTCTACGGCTCGTTCCTGCAGTCGAAAATGTACGACAAGGGTGTGCGCTGCACCGATTGCCACGACCCGCATGCCGCAAGGCTGAAAGCGGATGGCAACGCGGTCTGCACCCAGTGTCATTCGACCACCGGCAACAACCGGTTCCCGACCCTGCCGCTGGCCGACTACGACAGCCCCGAGCATCATTTCCATCCCGAAGGCAGCGACGGTGCCCAGTGCAAGTCCTGTCACATGATCGAACGGGTCTACATGGGCACCGACGGCCGCCGCGACCATTCCTTCCGGGTGCCGCGCCCGGATCTGACAGTCGAGATCGGCACGCCCAACGCCTGCAACGACTGCCACACCGACCAAACCGCGGGTTGGGCGGCGCAGGTTCTGGACGAGAAATTCCCTGACAGCGCACATCGCGGCCCGCATTTCGCAACCACCTTTGCCGCCGCACGGGTGGCTCCGGCGACGCAGACCTCGGCGCTGATGGACATCGCGCGGGAAACCTCGATGCCCGGCATCGTGCGTGCCTCGGCGCTGGATCTTCTGGGGCTGGCCAGCACGCCGGACACTGCCGACCGGATGGAACCGCTACTGGGCGACGAGGACCCACTGGTGCGCGCCGCTGCGGTGTCCGTGCAGCGCGGCGCCGAGCCGGTAACGCGGGTGCAAAGGCTTGCCAATCTGCTGGGCGACCCGGTGAAACTGGTGCGGCTGGCAACGGTGCGCGAGTTCCTGGACGCGCCGCCCATGCGCCTGCCCGACCGGCTTCAGCGCAACCTGGAAACCGCCATGTCGGAATGGCAGGACGGGCTGAGCGCCCGCGCGGATTTCCCCGAAACCCAGATGATCCTGGGCGGGCTCGGCCTGACCATGCGCAACATGCCGGCTGCCCTTGCCGCCTTTGGCGAAGCGGTCGAGCAGGATCCGCAACTGGAGGATGCCTGGGTCATGATGATCCGCATTCAGGCGGCCCTGGGCGACACGGCCGGCGCACGTGCAACGGTGCGGCGCGGGCTGATCAAGAACCCCGACAGCGCGATCCTGCGCCAGTACCTGTTGGAACTGCAGCCCTAGGGATCACGGCGGCACGGGTGCTGGACCAGCGTTGCGATACGCCAAAAAAAAATGACCGGACCCGCGATGGCGGATCCGGTCTTTTTCGTTACCTGTCGCACGCTTACGGCGCGCCGACCGGGGCCGTCAGTTTCTCCATCACCTTGTCGAGGCTGAACGAAGCAGCTTCCTGACGCGGCGGGTATTCCTGGAAGGTTTCAAGGAAAGCCCCCACGTACTGCTGTGCCGGCACCAGGAAATAAGCCCGGTCTAGCATCCAATCGTAGAAGGTGTTCGAGGTCCGATAGGCCCGCTCGTAGGGATCGCGGCGCAGGTTGAAAATCAGCGGCACCCGCAGCGGGGTCAGCGGTTCCATCCAGGCGCGCAGCGTGCCCCAGGCTTTCTGTTCCAGGAAGGTGATCTTCCAGTCGTCGAAGCGCAGGGCAGCCAGGTCCCCATCATCGGTGAAGTAGAAGATCTCCCGACGCGGGCTCTTGTCGGTTTCACCGGTCAGCAGCGGCAGGATGTTGTAACCATCCAGATGCACGCGGTAGTCGCGCCCGCCGCCCACTTCGGCCACGGTGACGCCGTCAAGCAGGTCTTCCTTCACCGTCTCGTTGCCAGCCGCCGCAAGGAAAGTCGGCAGCCAGTCCATGTGATGGACGATCTCGTTGACGACACCGCCTTCGGCGATCTTGCCAGGCCAGCGCACCATTGCCGGCACCCGCCAGCCGCCTTCCCACTGGGTGTTCTTCTCACCCCAGAACGGCGTCATCGCGGCATCGGGCCAGGTGTTCATATGCGGACCGTTGTCGGTCGAATAGAACACGATGGTGTTGTCGGCGATGCCAAGCTCGTCGATCTTGTCGAGAAACTGACCGATGTGCAGATCGTGTTCGATCATGCCCGCAGTGTATTCGTCGACATTGCGACCGGCGATCTCGTTGGCCAATTCACGCATTTCAGGTTTCACATGCGTGCGGAAGTGCATCCGGGTGCCCGACCACCAGACGAACCACGGGGTGCCCGAGGCTTCCTGACGCTCGATGAAGTCCAGCGCCGCGGCGACGGTTTCGTCATCGACGGTTTCCATGCGCTTCTTGGTCAGCGGGCCGGTGTCTTCGATATTGCCATCGGCCGAAGACTTGACCACGCCGCGCGGACCGAAGGCCTCGCGGAAGGTCGACCCATCGGGCAGCACCATATCGCCCGGGTAATCCTCGTTCTCTGGCTCTTCCTCGGCGTTCAGGTGATAGAGGTTACCGAAGAACTCGTCGAAGCCGTGGTTGGTTGGCAGATGCTCGTCCCGGTCGCCCAGGTGGTTCTTGCCGAACTGGCCGGTGGCATAGCCCTGGGCCTTCAGCAGACCTGCGATGGTCGGATCTTCGACCTGCATGCCTTCTTCGGCGCCCGGCAGGCCAACCTTGGACAGGCCGGTACGGAACACCGATTGCCCCATGATGAAGGACGATCGCCCGGCGGTGCAGGACTGTTCGCCATAATAATCGGTGAACAACAACCCCTCTTCCGCGATGCGGTCGATGTTGGGCGTGTGATACCCCATCAGCCCGCGTGTATAGGCGGAAATGTTGGACTGACCGACATCGTCGCCCCAGATTACAAGTATGTTCGGCTTTTCGTCCTGCGCCACGGCCATACTGGCCGCGAGGGCCAGCGACACCATTGTCGCTGCTGAAAAGCCGAACCTGACGGCTCTTGGGTGCATTGCAAATTCTCCCTGTTGCTATTTTTTGAAGACTGTCCAGTTGTCCCGGCGCACATCAGCTAGTCAAACTAGGTCGCTTCCGTCTTTTGGCAAAATCCTGACTTCAGAAAAATGTCCCTGACAATAAGAAGCGGTTCGAACGTGCAGCCGGATGGCACCAGACTTTGGGCGTACCCACAACCCAGGCCAACGCGAACTATTGACCGCTCTAGCACCGTGTTTCGGCGTACCCGTGCACATTGGCTTGGAGAATGGCGCAGATCAATCGTCTGTTTCGGGAAACTCGTGCGAGTACGGGGCCGGTTTCACAGACCTTGAGTGCGTCAGTTATCCTGCCCTTTGACGCCTGACCCGCACCGGGTTTGCCGGAGGCTCCAACTCCTGAGTAGGATGGAGCATCATGACAAAGACAACGAACAAGTAT